>JAAZJX010000051.1 GCA_012800155.1 Candidatus Magasanikiibacteriota bacterium | reverse complement strand
CTTGTGGGTATGATGTGAAAAAAAATTGTAATGCTAAATGGTTTTATACTAATTTACAAAAAATGATGTGGAATGAGATTGGTTCTACGGCTACAGTTCTTTTTAGTCGTATTCCATATCATGTATTTAAAGCTTATCAAGGTGATGATGAAGATGATCCAAATGAAGATCATGCTAATCCTTGGGATTCATATTGGAATATTTATAATGAGAACAACGAATCACAAGCTTTGAAAGGTTTTGAAAATTTTTACTCACCTTCAAAAAATTTTGAAATAACAAATTATAATTTTTTACTTGGAATTAAAAAGCTTATTTTATTAGATGATATTAGATCATTATATATTTCTCCAGTACTTTTCAAAAAGAAAAATATTAAATTATTTTATACAAGTCAAAATGAATATGATAATAATGGTTGGAACTCAGATGATCATGGTTTTACTTTATTTAAAAATTTAAAAATTGATGTAGAAGGTTTGAAAAATGTTTTTGAAAATAAGGAAAAATTTGTGGAAATTGTTAAAGGTGATTTTAATAAATATCCAGATTTTTCTGAGTCCAATTTTATTTATACATCTAATGTTTATGGAACTAAGGAGGGTGATGCTATACTTTATCCAACGGTTGCAGATGGTAGAGGTGGAGGAGGAGTTATGCATACTTATAGTTTTTATGGGGAAAATAAAAGAGATGAATCTATTAGAGTAGGAGTAATAATAGATGTTTCTGATCCAAAAGATTATTATAATGATGAAAACAAATCTTGGGATACTCCATGTTTGGTTGATGAAACATTGGATAAAGATGGAGAAAGAAAAAATTCAGTTTATGATATTGTAAATAAAGCTGTTAATACTAATGAACCAAATGTTGAATTTATTGGTAATAATAACAACAAAAAATATATAATAAGTAATTTTGTGACAGATCTTAATACTGAAGACTCAACAAAAGATAAGTATAGAGAATATGCAATTATAATGTTTAATTTTAAAAAAGATGAAAATAATGGTAATTTTTATAGTACAATTGTAAATAATAATAATGATCTTTTACTTGGGGGTGTGTTTAGAGAATTTAAAAAAGATCAAGGTTTTGCTGCTAAATTTCTTTATGGTTTATCTATGAGTGTAACAGCTGATTTAAAAGCTAAGTGTACTGAATTTACTACTGTGCACCAAGATATAAATTCTGTTTCAGATTCAAATAATAAACAGTTGAATAAAGCTTGGACAGATAGGTTATGGATTGAAGCTCAGAAAAAGGATCAATCTTTAAAAATTCATGAATATTTTAAATTATATAATTTAGATAAAAATGGTGGTAATGCGTATGGAGTTTTGCCAGATATGGATTCAAGTGATTTGAATATTTTAGAATGGGATAGTACTAGTAGTAATAATAATTTAAGTATTTGGGATAAAATAATAAAGTATTATTTTGTAGATCCACAATATCAAAATTATCCACTTACTTGTAATAATTGTTCGATAATATCAAAGTTAAGACTAAATTATGAAAATGTAAGTATTTTCCAGAGAGATCAATATTTGTGCAATGGTTTTCCTTATTATAAGGATTATTGTAATTATTGTGATTCATTATTATATGGAGAAGATAAAGGACCTTATAAAGATTTTGTAAATAATTATAAAAATAATTATCCTAAGGTTGGTTGGGGCAATGATATAATTAATTTTAATGGTGAAACAGTAATAAAAAATTTATTTGCAAAAGCTTTTAAAGTAGTTAAAAGATCTGATGATGATGTTTATAAATATGAAGTTGTTAAAAATTTTGATGATGCAGAGGAGTTATCTAAGGATAACAATCTCTTAGCTCCACAAATTTATTCTTTGAATGTGGAGAGATGTGGACAGGTAGGTAGTAATGATTGTGTAGCTTATAAACCAAATGATTTTACTATTAATAATGTTGGTTGGGATCAATATGATAATAAAGAGCCTATTGTGGCGATTGGTTCTTATTCTGCTCAAGTCAAGTTTTTTGTCTTTGCTGATGAAAATAAAATGCCGATCAAGAGTATCAAGATTGATTGGGATAATGATAAAAAAGGTGAAAAATCAATATATAATGATGAAATTGGAGGTTTTTATGCTAATAGAAAACCATATTGTGAAGTGAGAAATCATTGTTTTGTAGGTGATGAAGATACTCAGCTTACTTGTAAAACTAATGAAGATTGTGCTGGTATTTCTTCTGAAGCAATTTGTAAAGATAATGAAAAAGGAAGATTGAGTTTTGGTGATTCTGCCCGCGCTTGTATTAATAATTTTTATTCAGTTACTTATAACTATGTTTGTAATGCAAATAGTGAAAAAGCAAAATCATGGGATGGTATAAAGAATAGTCTTACTAACGAAGAAAAAGCTGTTTTAGGCGCTAAGGGTTATAATGAAAATAATAAAAAGGCTGAATATTGTATTTTTAAACCAAAAATACAAGTAAGAGATAATTGGGGATGGTGTAATGGTAATTGTAGTCAAAATTATAAAGGTTGTTATGAAAAAAATAATGGATGTTCTAATGATGATAAAGCTTGGACACCTTATCCAGGAAAAATTATAGTAGTAGCAAAATAATTAAATTCATGTGAAAAAAATAAATTTATCACAATTTATTCAAAGTATTAGTAAGTTGATTAATTTTTTGAAACGCAATCAGAAAAAATCTATTTTATTTTTCTGTTTAGTTTTGTTAGGAGTATTTTTAGTTGTTCAGCCAGCAAGAGCAGATATCGGAGATGCTATTTTAAAAGCTATGGCTGGACTTTTTCAAGGTTTTACAGCACTGGCTTTGGGAGGAGTTACTTTTTGTTTAGAATTTTTCTTGAACATTGCTAAATATAATGGTTATGTTGAACCTAGTACTCAGATTGTAGTGGTAGGTTGGACTTTGGTGCGTGATGTAGCGAATATGTTTTTTGTGGTTATTTTATTAGTGATTGCTTTTGGTACTATTTTAGGAGTAGAAAATTATCAATGGAATAAATTGTTAGGAAAATTAATTTTTGCAGCTATTTTTATCAATTTTAGTAAAATGATTTGTGGTTTGTTTATTGATGTAGCTTATGTTTTTTCTTTAACTTTTTTGAATGCTATTGTTAATACTGCTCAAGGTAATATTCTCCATGCTTTTCACATGACTAAATTATTAGATTTTTCTAATTCTTCGGAGGTATTGAATAATACAGGTATATCACCAGTAAGTTTAGCAGTTTCAAATTTTGCAGCTTTTATGTTTGCTGTAATGTTGTTGTTTACTATGGGAGCTTATTTAGGAATAATGTTGGCTCGTATGGTAGTGCTTTGGTTGTTAATAATTTTGTCACCATTGGCTTTTATTTTTCAAATCATGCCACAAACACAAGAATATGCTAAACAATGGTGGTCAATGTTTACTAAACAAGTTTTGGTTTTACCAGTAATGACTTTTTTTCTGTGGCTAACTTTGGCAACTTCAAGTTCTGGAGATATAGCTAATACTATTGGAGTTGGTTTTGAGGGTACTCTTTTGGAAACTACAAGTTTACCTTCTTCTTTAGTAGAAATAACCAGTTTTAATAATATGGCTAATTTCCTTGTTCCTTTTGCGATAATGATTGCTGGTTTGACGATAGTAGGACAAATGGGAGTAGTAGGTGGTGGTTTGGCTAGTAAAGCTTTAGATTTAGGAAAGAGAGTAGGTGCTATTGCTTCTGGTTATGCTTTGGGTAGAAAGGTGGCTG
>JAAZJX010000050.1 GCA_012800155.1 Candidatus Magasanikiibacteriota bacterium | reverse complement strand
TTTATTTAAAAATATTATTTTGTTTAATTAGTATAGTTATTAAAATATAAATTATTAGTGATTAAAAGTGTTTTTTCTTTACTTTTCTTTCAAAAAATATTATTATTAATAAGTATAATTTATGAAAAAATTTTTGCTTTTTATTGTTTTTATAAGTTGCCTTATTTCAAGTCAATTAGTTTTGGCTACAACAAATTTTACTTTTGATCAAGGAAAAAATTTTGAAGCCAAAGTGATAGATATTATTAGACAGGAAAATATTGTTCGTGAAGATGGTACTGAAACTTTACAACAAAATATAAAATTGAAAGGTTTAAAAGGAGATTGGAAAAATAAAGAAATTATTTATTATGGGATTAGTGAAATTGATGTTTTGAGTAATCCGATTTATAAGGTGGGGGATAGAGTTTGGGTAAATGAAATTATAAATGATAATGGAGAAAAAGATTATTATATTTTAAATTTTAGTAGAAGAGGTTGGATTTATTTATTAGGAATAATATTTTCAGTTTTAATAATTTTGATTGGTAGAAAAAAAGGTTTTCGATCTTTACTTAGTTTGTGTATAACTTTTTTTATAATTACCAAATTTATCGTGCCTCAAATAATGACTGGTAGCAATCCATTATTTATTTCTATTATTGGTTGCGCTTTGATACTTGGTTTTATAATTTATTTAACTGAAGGTTTTACTCGTAAATCTCATTTGGCGATTATTAGTATATTAATTTCATTATTTATTACTTTTGTATTAGCTTTAATTTTTGTTAAATTAGCTCATCTTACTGGTTTTTCTTCTGAAGAAGCTTCTTTTTTAGTAGGTAGTATGGGGAATAATATTATAGATTTCAGTGGATTATTGTTAGCAGGAATTTTGATTGGTACTTTGGGAGTTTTGGATGATGTGGTTTTGGGTCAGATTGAATCAGTCAATCAAATTAAAAAATTGAATCCAGATCTGAGTAATTTTAAAATTTTTCGTTCAGCTAGTGAAATTGGCAGGACTCATTTAAGTTCCATTGTAAATACTTTATTTTTAACTTATGCTGGAGCTTCTTTACCACTTTTAATTTTATTTGCTATGGGTAGTTCATATGGTGGAGTTACTTGGATACAAGCGATAGATAATGAGCAATTAGCTACAGAAATTATTCGTACTTTAGTAGGAAGTATTGGTTTGGCTTTAGCTTTTCCGATCAGCACTATTTTAGCTACTTATTTTTTGAAAAATAAAAAATAAAATTGGTTTTAAGATTTGACTAAAAAATGATTATGATGTATAATTTTTTCGTTTATAATTTATTTATTTTTAATTTAATTTGTCTATGAACTCATACTTAGTTCTAACAATTACTGCTAGTTTAGCTTCTCTTGTAGCTGCTCTGATTTTTTCTTTTTTAATAAAGAAAAAAGAAGAAGGTACAGATAAAATGAAAGAAATTGCTCATTCTATTTATGAAGGAGCTATGGCTTTTTTAAAACGAGAATATAAAGTAATTTCTATCTTTATAGTAGTTTTAGCAGTTGTTTTATTTTTATTTTTGGATAATAAAGATACTAGTGCTCATGAAGGATTATTAACAGCTATTTCATTTATTTATGGTGCTTTGAGTAGTTTATTAGCTGGTTATTTTGGTATGAAGATTGCTACTAGAGCTAATGTTCGTACTGCTAATTCTGCTCGCAATAGTTTGGCTGAAGCTTTAACTGTTGCTTTTCGTTCTGGTGCAGTAATGGGTTTGACAGTTGTTGGCTTAGGTTTATTAGGTATTTCAATTTTATTTTTAGTTTTCTTTGTTTGGATGAAAATTCCAGTTGATGTAGTACTAAATGTAGTTACTGGTTTTAGTTTAGGTGCTTCATCAATTGCTTTATTTGCTCGTGTAGGTGGAGGTATTTATACCAAAGCTGCTGATGTTGGTGCTGATTTAGTAGGTAAAGTTGAAAGTGGTATTCCAGAAGATGATCCAAGAAATCCTGCTACTATTGCTGATAATGTAGGTGATAATGTGGGTGATGTAGCTGGTATGGGCGCTGATTTATTTGAAAGTTATGTTGGTTCTATTATTTCTGCTATGATTTTGGGTGCAGTTGCTTTTGGTTTGAATGGTGTTTATTTGCCATTATTACTTTCAGCTGTAGGTATAATTTGTTCAATTATTGGTACTTTCTTGGTAAAAGTAAATAAAAAAGGTCATATTCATACTGCTTTGAAGAGTGGTTTGTGGGGAGCTTCATTTTTGGTTATAATTGCTGGTTTCTTTTTAACTAAAGCTATATTACCAGAAAATTATGTAGGAGTATTTGTAGCTATGATTATTGGTTTGATAGTTGGAGTTTTGATTGGTTTGGTTACTGAATATTACACTTCATTTGATTATAAGCCAGTTCAAAAATTAGCTGATTCATCTGAAACAGGCGCAGCTACTACTATTATTCAAGGTTTGGCTTTAGGATATAAATCTACAGTTATTCCAGTTATTTTAATTGCAATTGGAATATTTGGTGCTTATCATTTTGCTGGTTTGTATGGTATTGCTATTGCTGCAGTAGGAATGTTATCAACTTTGGGAATTTCTTTAGCTATTGATGCCTATGGTCCAGTAGCTGATAATGCTGGTGGAATTGCTGAAATGTCTGGACTTGGTCCAGAAATTCGTCAAGTAACAGATGCTTTAGATTCTGCTGGAAATACTACTGCTGCTATTGGAAAAGGTTTTGCCATTGGTTCCGCTGCTTTGACTGCCTTAGCTTTATTTTCTGCTTATTCAGTTGCTGCTAATATTGAAGTTATTGATTTGAAATTACCAGTAGTAATTATTGGATTATTTATTGGTACAATGTTACCATTCTTATTTTCAGCTATGACTATGTCAGCTGTAGGAAGAGCAGCTTTTCAAATGATTGAGGAAGTTAGAAGACAATTTAAAGAAATTCCTGGTTTGATGGAAGGAACTGCTAAGGGTGATACCAAAAAATGTGTAGATATTTCTACCAAAGCTGCTATTAATGAAATGATTCTTCCTGGTTTAATGGCTGTTGCTGTTCCATTATTAGTTGGATTTATTTTTGGTTCTGATGCTTTAGGTGGCTTATTAGCTGGTTCTCTTGTTTCTGGGGTATTATTAGCAATTTCTATGGCTAATTCTGGTGGAGCTTGGGATAATGCTAAAAAATATATTGAAAGTGGAAAACATGGTGGTAAAGGTTCTGAAGCACATAAAGCTGCTGTTGTTGGAGATACTGTAGGCGATCCATTCAAAGATACTTCTGGTCCAAGTATTAATATTCTTATTAAACTTATGGCCACTGTTTCTTTAATTTTTGCTTCATTATTTACTATTAATGGCATATTTTAAAATAAAATTAATTATCCAGCCCCTATTAAGGGGCTGGTTTTTTATTGAACAATTTTTTTATCTTTGTTATACTATTTTTAATTAAATTTTATGAAATATGATGTTATAGTTATTGGAGGAGGACCAGCAGGAATGATGTCGGCTGGACGAGCGGCTGAACTTGGAGCTAAAGTTTTGTTATTGGAAAAAAATAAACATTTGGGAATAAAATTACTTTGTACTGGTAAAGGACGCTGTAATATTACTAATAATATTGAGGAAATAAAAAAATTGGTGGATAAATATGGTAAAAATGGCAAGTTTCTTTTTTCTGCTTTTAATAAATTTAAAGTAGAAGATACGGTAAATTTTTTTGAAAAAAGAGGAGTTAAAACTAAAGTGGAAAGAGGGGAGAGAATTTTTCCAGTTAGTGATCGCGCTTTGGATGTTCTCAACGCTTTGATCAAATATATGCGTCAAAGTAAGGTAGAAATTATAACTGAGGCTCAGGTAAAAAATATTTTAATGGAGAAAAAAGTTATTAAAAAAGTAATTTTAGAAAATGGACAGGAATTAGAAGCAAAAAATTATATTATTTGTACAGGGGGAAAATCTTATCCTTTGACTGGTTCTACAGGAGATGGTTATAAATGGTTAAAAAAAATGGGTCATACTATTATTTCTCCTCGACCAGCTCTTACTCCAATTATAATAAAAGAAAAATTTGTAAAAGAATTAGAAGGTTTAAGTTTAAAAAATGTTGAAATAAGTATTTTTAAAAATAATAAAAAAATAATTTCTCGGTTTGGTGAAGCGCTTTTTACTAATAATGGTTTGAGTGGTCCAATAATTTTGGATATGAGTAAGAAAATTGGTGAAGAATTAGTTAACAAATTAAAATTAAAAATTGATTTTAAACCAGTTTTAGATTTTATAAAATTGGATGAACGAGTACAAAGAGATTTTCAAAAAAATAGTAATAAATTATTTAAAAATAGTTTAAATGAACTGTTGCCACAAAAATTAATTCCAATAATTATTAAGTTGTCTGGTATTGATCCTAATAAAAAAGTTAATTTAATAACTAAAACAGAAAGAAAGATAATTATTCATCTTTTAAAAGAATTTGAATTGGAAATTGGAGGTTTAGTTGGTTTTGAAAAAGCAATTATAACTGCCGGAGGTGTAGAATTAACAGAAGTAGATCCCAAAACTATGCAATCTAAAATTATTAGTAATTTATATTTAGCTGGAGAAATTTTGGATATAGATGGACCAACTGGAGGATATAATCTTCAAGTTTGTTGGAGCACGGGTTTTGCAGCTGGAGAAAATTCAATTTTATAATTTTTATTAATTTATTTTATGTCAGAATATTATAAAATTCCTCGTGGAGCAAATTGGAATTTTGATCCAAAGGGAAGAAAAAATAATTGGAAACTTAGTCGTTCCAAATTAGATTTATTTGTGGAATGTCCGCGTTGTTTTTATTTAGATAATCGTTTGGGTGTAAAGCGTCCGCCCGGTTTTCCTTTTAATTTAAACTCTGCGGTAGATGCACTTCTCAAAAAAGAGTTTGATATTCATCGAGCTAAAAATCAAAAACATCCGTTGATTGAAAAATATGGGGTTGATGCTGTGCCAGTTGCTCATGAAAAATTGAGTGATTGGCGAGATAATTTTACTGGTGTGCAATATGAAGATCTAGAAACTGGTATGATTATTACTGGAGCGCTTGATGATCTGTGGATCAATTCTAAAGGTGAATATATTGTAGTAGATTATAAATCTACTAGTAAACAAGAAAAGATTGAAACTCTTGATAAAGAATGGCAAAATGGTTATAAACGCCAAATGGAATTTTATCAGTGGCTTTTGCGTAAAAATGGTTTCAAGGTTTCTAATACTGGTTATTTTGTGTATTGTAATGGTGATACGGACAAAGAAGCCTTTGATGCTAAACTTGAATTTGATATTACTTTAATTCCTCATATTGGTGATGACAGTTGGGTTGAAAGTAAAATAAAAGAAGCTTATGAATGTCTTATGAACGATAAATTACCTAATCCAAGTTTAGATTGTGATTATTGCACTTATCGTAAAGTGGTAATGGAAACATTAGATTTAAAATAGTTTTTATGTTATAATGTATTTATTATTAGAAATTTTTATTATGTATAAGAAGAAAAAACAAGCCTTGAAAAAACATCGCAAGAAAAAAGGTAAAAAAATAGCTAGTTTAAGATATTAGTTTTATTTAAAATTCCATTTTTAACAAAAAATGGGATTTTTTATTTTGTGGTTTTTTCTGTTACTTTTTTTAATGAAATAAAATAAAATTAAAGGATTTTTAGTTTTTTAATTAAATTAGTTGATAATAAAAGTAATATTTTATTTTTCCACAGCTGTTTGACAAAGTCTTTTTCTTATGCTATAATTTTCGCGGTTGCTTTAAAATATAATTATATAATTTAATGTCTTATTTATAGATGGGTAGATAGACAGAGAATTTATTAAAAAAGTAATTCAACTTTGTTAAAATTATATAAATAATTCAAATAAAATGTTTAATGTGTTTATAAGTTTTTCTTGTAAATACATCAACAATTTATTC
>JAAZJX010000049.1 GCA_012800155.1 Candidatus Magasanikiibacteriota bacterium | reverse complement strand
GATGAGATGCAATAGACAGAAACTCTGTTTTTTGACGATCTAATTCCTGTAAGCGTAAGTTAGCTCGTTCTAAGGAGTGGGTTAGTTGTAGTAGTTCTTCACGGCGTTGGATTTCTTTGTGGACTGATTGAATCATCATATAACCAAAGACAACAACAACTAATAAACCTATAATACGAAAAATTAATTCAATAAAATTATTAGACAAAAAAACATCAACTAAAAATACAATAACAAATAAACTAGTAAACAATTCAACCGCAATAACCTTTGTATTAAAAAATTTATACTTAATAACTGAATAAGCTGTTAAAGCTACAAAAACACTTACAAGAGGATTGCCCCATGGTGGTATTTCTATTCCATACCACAATGGAAAATTAGTTGATCCACCAAAAAATACAGCTAATACTCCAATAAGTAGCAAAATAATTTGAGTTTTTTTATTACCTGTTGCTTTTTTCCAATTTTTTATAAGTAAAATAATTGAACAAGTAAAAAGAAAATAAAATTGAACCAAAAATAAACTAAAAAGATAACCTGCTGTTGGCCAAAATTTAAAATAAGAAATTGATACTACTCCTGTAATATAATTACTTGATGTAAAATCTACAAAAACCCAAAAAAAAGTTAAAATATAAAAAAACCAAAGAAAAAATTTGTAAAATTTATTTTTTATATATCCCAAAAAAGAAAAAACTAAATGAGTAAAAAATATTGGAGAAAAAATTGCACCAAACATTAAAATTTTTGACCAAAATAAAGCATCTTCTGAATTTTTTGATATTTGCCACAAAAAATAACCTAAACTCCAAACTGTGCCCGAAAGACAAAATAAAAAAACTATCTTAGCTGTCTTATTTTTAAAATTTGTAATTAAAATATAAATACAAAAAACTAAAGTCGTAACTGTGTTTATTAAACCACTTATTGGAAAATATAAAATTGAACTATTCATATAATTTTTTATAATATATTTTATCATATTATCATAAAAAATAAAAAAATGCATTTTTTATGCATTTTTTTATTTTCCTTCATAAACAAAAATTTATTTACAAAGGAATAGTGACTTTATTCCTCCAGATAAAGTCACTTCTCTCCTTAATTTAAAATCAAAAAATCCGACGAAGAGTAATCAACATGTGCTGTTTTGTGGCTTCAGTTTCTACTGACGCATGACAATTATTATGCGAAATGATTTCCTTAATAGTTGTAGGATCACGGTAAATTAACTTTACCCAACCCACAATCCAACGAATCACAGGTCGCCAACATGATTTACGAATAAGAGTAGTAAAAACTACACCACCCTTAACTGTCATATTAACTACCGAATTAATTAATTCCTTGACAGAATTAACTTCTCGATAATCCATGAAGCCAACAAATTCCACAATGTCAAAACCATGATTTGTTTGAATAAAAGTTTTAAGATCTGTTTCAATGATCTTTACTTGATCATCAACAGAATTCCCAACTTTCAATCCTCTAGCAATAGCTAATTCAGAAGCATGCCTTAAAGCTGCTTTGTTTAAATCAACCAAATTTATTTCAACTTTCACTTGTGGAAAAAGTTTAACAAATTTGGAAGTTGCTTCAATCATGGCTACTGCCGAACCACAAGCAATTGAAACTAGACGAATTTCATCCTTTCCTCTAACAGCTAAAGTAGCCAGTTCAGCAAAAATAGAAGAATGGACCCAACGCAAACGATTTCGAAGACCAGCGGCTGGTGGAAAACCGAACCATAACCGAAGAAACCAACCGCAAAAACCTTTCCACGATCTAAGAAGCACAGGCGCTCCGTAAATTGCATGCAAAGCGCGTGCTGTAGTAATTCCATTGTGCACTTCATTCAATGTCCAATGAAGAGCTCCAAAAAAAATACTTGGACCTCTTGCTTTTTTAAGAAGCCTCTTTATTTTTTCAGCTTCATCTTTTCCACCTTCTTTAGCAAAAGGCAAAAGGATGAGAACTAAAAAAAACTGAACCGCAGACAAAATTATAGTTCCAAAGAAAAAAAATGTTTTATAATACCACGCCACACTTTCTTCTTTTTCCACCTCCATCTCATCTGAAAGAGGAGAGCATTCAACCATGAGATTCTTACCAAACTTCATAGTAGATGCTATCTTCTCATTTGAAACACTTTCCCTTTCATTAACCGCAACACTTGCAAAATTAGCAAGCATGACAACCTCCTTTGCCTTTCGGCTTAAAAATAAAACAAAAAAAGTTTACTCCCTTTCTATCTACTATTCATAAATAAAAGACAAAAAGAGAGTAAACTTTAATTTTATTGTAAAGAACTTTCTTATTCTATTCTCTCTCACAAAATAGAATTTTATTCTCTTACTGATCCCTAAATCTTCCTAAATTTATATCTAATGCTTCTAAAACTTCAAATAATTTTTCTTGACTTAATTCACCTTTTTTCGCAATCATCTTTCTTCGATCAACTGTAATAATTTTATGAAGCATACAAATACCATCTTTATCAAAACCTGTAACTTTTTTTTCTAACATAACTTCATTAGGAAAAACTTCCTCACCAACTTTGTATGGTTCTACCATAGCACAAATAACAGTTGGCAGACCTTCATTCAAAATATCATCTTGTAAAACTACTGCCAACTTTTCTACTTCATTTACTTCATAAATAAAAAGATCTCCTCGTCTAATCTTGCCACAATACATTTTATCTAAATCAAAACCCATATTTTTATTTATATAATTCAGAAATTTCATTTAATTTTAAATTACCTGCAATCAAACCAATCACTAAATATTCTACACAAGCTTTCTTTTGAATATCTTTTGATAACTGTTTAAACTCTTCCACCATTTCCTTATCATCAATCATATCTGCTATATAAAAACAAAATTTCATAGTTAATTCTTTATCTTCTTCAATTTTGTTAATAAAATTCTCCACAAAAATTTTTTCTTTGTTGGTCAAATTTTCTAACATATCTAGAGAAATAAGTTGATTAACCATATAATTAAAATTTAAAATTAATTCATTGTCTTTTCTTACTAGCAAACCGTAATTTTTCTTCCATATCTTCTATTTCTCGTTTATTTTTATAATTTTTAATACATTCAGCTAAAAATTTACTCCTCTTTCCATGAGGAAAAGTCTTTCGTAGATAATCAGCTAAATCTTTAGGAATTTTTATTACCAATCTTTCAATAGTTTCTTTTTTATTAGCTTTAGTCATATTTTTATTTCTGTTATTTTACTAATAAGCACTCATTATTTATATTACACCTTCTAAGTGCACATTGCAAGTGCACTTGTGGATAAATAAAAAGACGAAAAAAACTATTCCCCTTGCCTGTCTTGCCGTAGCTTCAGCGAAGGCGGACCTGTCTCGCTGAAGGCGGAAGGGGGGTAGGTTCATCTCGCCGTAGCTTCAGCGAAGGCGGAGGGGTGTTGGCAAACATAATTGTCATTCCCGTGGCTGTGTGTCGCTGAAGCTTTAGCGAAGGCGCAAAACGAGAATCCAGTAAATATAATATAAGAAAGAATAATAAAATTATAAAAACAAATAGAATAAAGATTAAAAAATAATGTTTATTAAAAAAATTAATTAAAATATTGTAAATTCTTAGATTCCCGCCTTGAATAGATTCCCGCTTTCGCGGGAATGACAAGAAGAGAGCAGGAATGACAAAGGGTGAAATAGATTCCCACCTTAAATAGATTCTCGACGGAGCTTATCCTCGCGTAGACGAGGACGGGAATAACAAAAGAAGAGCGGGAATGACAAGTGAGTTTTTGCAAAAATAATAATTTATTTTACTATATAAAACACTCTCAAATTTGAGAGTGTTTTATATTTTAATTTATTTCTTATCTATTCATTCAAAACTTGAAAAATACATTTTTATTATTTTGCAGTAAAGCCCATCAAACCAGTAATTCTAGCTTGTTTAATAGCCTTAGCTACTTTTCTTTGATGAATAGCGCAAAGACCACTACGACGTCTTGGAGCAATCTTCATATAAGAAGAAACAAAACGACGAAGTAATTGTGCATCTTTATAATCTACTTCACGAATATTTTCAACACAGAAATAACATTCTTTTCCAATATTTTTTTTATCTTTATTCATAGTTTATCTTTTGAAGTTTGAATTAAAATGGAATATCTTCCACTTTGATCTCTTCTTCTATCACTTCATCAGATGGTAAAGGAACAGAATCATTATCATATGATTCACTAGCTCCAACATTACCACGAGGACCATCAAGCATAATCATATTATCAACAATAATTTCAGTACGATAACGCTTATTTCCATCTTGACCAGTCCAATTACGAGTTTCCAATCTACCTTCTACATAAACTCTTCTACCTTTACTCAAATATTGTCCAGCAATTTCAGCTAATTTACCCCACAATACACAATTGTGAAACTCTACTTTTTCTTCTTTGGTACCAGTATTTTGATTCATCCAAACTCTATTGGTAGCCACTGAAAGACTAGCGACAGAACGACCATTTGGTGTGGTGCGCACTTCTGGATCGCGAGTTAAACGACCCAAGATAGTAGCTCTATTGAGATCCATATTTTTATAATTAGAATTTAAGTTTAATCATTATACCTTATTTAGATCAATATCCAAAATTTCATCCAATTTTTTATCAATGTCATCTAAATTAATTTTTTCTTCTTTTTTTACAGTTGATTTTTTGACTGATTTTTTTTCTTTGCTTAATTCTTCATCATCAAAAATTTCTTCCCTAACTTCTTCTACCTCTGGAGTTTCTTCTATTTCAGTTTTTTTGTTAATAGTAGCAAACTCTTCTTCTTGACTTTTTCTTATAGAAGCAGAAGGTTGTGATTCAGTACCAACAGTTGGTATTTGACCAAAGTTAATCTCCCGCAAAGTATGAGTCTTAGGATTAATTTTTTTTACAAAAGTACGCAAAAAATCTCTATCCAAAACAAATCCTGCTTCCATTTTCTTGACCATTTCTGGCTCAGCTTCAAAATAAGCTAAACCAAAATATCCATAACGAATATGTTTCATTGGATAAGCCAAGCGTCTTTTTTCTAACTCAGCAACAGTCAATTTTTGACCACCATTTTTTTCAATAATAGTCTTTATTTTGTTTACCAATGGTTCAGTTTCATTTTCACTCAAAGTTCCTGGTAAAACAAAAAGCAATTCATAATGATTCATAAATCTTTTTATTTATTAGTAGTTAGTACCCTCTTGTTTGCTACGACCAACAAACCACTAACTTAGCGCTGATAATTGCGAATAATATATCAAGATAAAATGTTTTTGTCAAGATTAATTTAATTTATAAATCATTAAAAATATTCAACAACTATTTTCACATACTTTTCCTACACATAAAAATTTAAGCATATTGAACATTCTCAAATTCTTACCTTTACAAAAATAATAAATAATTAGCAATTAAGGATTAATTTATGGTATAATAAAATTACTTTTTTAAAAAAATATGTTACCTACAGAAATATTACATGAAATTCTCACTAAAACATTCAAATTTAGTGAAGCAGATATAAATAAATATCAAAAACAAGCCAATCAAAAAAATAAAGATCTTGAAACTTGGCTTGTTGAAGATAGTGAAATAATTGAAGAAACCAAACTTTATGAATCAGCCGCTGAAAAAATGTCTGTTCCTTTTGTTTTATTAAAAGGTAAAGAAATTAAAAAAAGTGTTTTAGATGTTATTCCTGCTCCACTTGCTCAAACTCATCAAGTAATAGCTTTTGAAAAAGATAAAAATAATATCAACCTAGCAATGCTTGATCCAAGAAATATCCAAACAATTGAATTTATCCATCGCAAAACTGGTTTAAATCCTATTGTCTTTTTAACTACTCCAACAGATATCAAAGATGCTCTTCATCGTTATCATGCTGATCTAGAAAGTAATGTTGCAATTCAAAGATTATCTGAACCAAGCAAAACTTCAGAATCTGATCTACAAAAAGTTGCTGAAGAATTACCTATTATCAACATAGTAAATAGTATTTTAGAACATGCTGTTTATGAAGGAGCTTCTGATATTCACATTGAACCAAGTGAAAAAGAAGTAGATGTGCGCTATCGAGTAGATGGTGTTTTGAAAAATGTCATGACCTTGCCAAAAAATGTTCAAAATGGAATTATTGCTAGAGTCAAAGTTTTAGCTAAATTAAAAATTGATGAACACATGAAACCTCAAGACGGTCGTATGAAAATGCAACTCCGAGATAAAAAATTATCTTTTCGTGTTTCTATAATTCCTGTCTATGATGGTGAAAAAATTGTTATGCGTATTCTTCATGAAGGACAAAAACCATTATCTCTTGATCAACTTGGATTTTTACCTGAACCAAAAAAAATTGTTGAAAAAGCTATTCAAAAACCTCATGGAATGATTTTAGTTACTGGTCCAACTGGATCTGGTAAAACTACTACACTATATTCAATATTAGGCATTCTAAATCAGCCAGATGTAAATATTTCTACAATTGAAGATCCTATTGAATATCATGTCAAAGGAATCAATCAAAGTCAGATCAATCCACAAATTGGTTTTACCTTTGCTTCCGGATTACGAGCTTTTTTACGCCAAGATCCAGACATTATTATGGTTGGAGAAATTCGTGATAAAGAAACTGCTGAAATTGCTATTCATGCTGCCATGACTGGACACTTAGTTTTATCTACCTTACACACTAATGATGCTCCAACTACTCTACCTCGTTTAATTGATATGAATGTACCTCCTTTCTTAATTGCTTTTACTGCTAATATTATTATAGCTCAGCGTTTAGTAAGAAAAATTTGTGAATATTGTAAAAAAGAATATCACCTAGAAAAAAATGAAATACAAGAACTCTCTAGACTTTTTGATAACAAAAAAATTCAAAATCTTTTTCTTGGTCAAAAAATTAAATTAACTGCTAAAGAAAAAAATTTAGAAAATATTACTTTTTATCATGGCAAAGGATGTAGGCGTTGCGACAACACTGGTTACAAAGGGCGTCTTGGTATTTATGAAGTAATGGATATTGATGCTGAAATGGCTAAAAAAATAAATGAAAAAGCAGAAGCTAACGAAATAAAAGATTTAGCAAGAAAAAAAGGCATGATCACAATGATGGAAGATGGATTGATAAAATCAAAACTTGGTATTACTACTATTGAAGAAGTTTTGAGAGTTACACGAGATTAAATATTTATCATTATAAATTTAATAAAGTGAAATCAAAAAATTTCATCCTAAACAATAAAGTCTTTTAACTCTTTCGCTATTAAACGAATCTATTCAAAATGACAATCAAATTATAAATTGAAAATTTACAATCTATGTCTGTAAAAAAAACAAAAAAACTTTCTTCTTTTGAAATAAAACTTAATAATTTTGTATCAACTTATCTTACCAAAATTCCTTTTATCCAAAAAATATTTTTTATTGATCATCTAAGAACCATGATTAAAGCTGGACTATCTATAGTAGAAGCACTTGATGTCTTGGAAAAAGAAATTGAAAATAAAAGATTAGCCCAAATTATTGGAGAAATTAAAAAAGGTATAGAAGCTGGTCAACAATTTAGCGATGTATTAAAAAAACATCCAAAAGTTTTTCCTCCTATATATGTAAAAATGATTCATTCTGGAGAAATTTCTGGTCGTCTTGAAGAATCTCTTGATCAAATTGTTACTCAAATGAAAAAAACACAAGCTCTATCTTCTAGTATTCGCGGCGCAATGATTTATCCAGCAGTTATTCTTGCTGCACTTGGAGGTATTGGTATTATGATGGTAGTAATTGTATTTCCAAAATTAATGACCATATTTGAAGAATTTGATGCTGAATTGCCAGTTGCTACTCGTATCTTGATAAAAATTACCAATTTCATGAGTAATCCAATCAATATAACTTTAATACTTTTTTTACTAATTACTTTTTTCGTTTCTTTTTTTACAGCTTTAAAAAAAATTCCTAAATTTAAAAACACTATTCATAATTTAAATCTTCATTTACCAATTATTGGACCAATCATCAAACAAATAAATTTAGCTCGTTTTTCTCTTACTTTATCATCACTTTTGAAAAGTGCTATTCCTATTGTTGATGCTGTAGATATTACTGCTGATACCTGTGGTAATAAAATTTATCAAGATTTTCTTCACTCAGCCTCTGAAAGAGTAAAAAGTGGTACGCCTCTCTCTGAAATACTTAGTAGTCAAAATTTTCTTTTTCCTCCTATGGTAACAGAAATGATTATGGTAGGAGAAAGAACTGGTGAGATAGAACATCTTTTATCAGAATTATCTAATTTTTATAGTGATGAAGTAGATAAAACTATGAAAAATTTTACTGTTGTTATTGAACCACTCATTATTATTATTATTTTAGGAATTGCTGTCGGAGGAATTGCTATGGCAGTAATTATGCCAATGTATTCTCTCACACAAAATTTTTAATTTTATAAACAAAAAACATCCCTATTTAATTGGGATGTTTTTTAATTAATTATTTATTAAACTATTTTTGTTTTTCTTCTTCTACTTTTTCTTTCTTAGTTGATTTTTCTTTTTTTATTTCTTCTTTAGTTTGAATTTTTCCTTTTACTCCTTCTAATTTCAAACCTAAACGATGTTCTGATGGTTCAATTGAAATAATTTCAAATTTCTTTTTCTCACCTACTTTGAAATCCTCTTTCATTTTCTCAATAGTATAATCAGTAGTATCTGATAATTCAGTCAAATGAGCTAAACCATGAATGTCATCATCCAATTTAATCATTAAACCAAAAGGTTCAACTTTATGTATTTCTGCTTCAATGACTTGACCCACTTTATATTTATCTTTAACTTTTTTCCAAGGATCATCAATTAAACGACGAATAGACAAATAAATTTTAGACTTATTAATATCAATAATTTGAGCTTTTACTTGATCGCCAACTTTCAAAACATCTTTTGGATGATCAATTCTTTGCCAAACAATTTCAGAAATATGTACTAAACCTTCCATATTTTCACCAAATTTTACAAAAGCTCCAAATGAAGTTAAAGCACTAACTTCTCCAGTAACAGTATCTCCAACTTTGAAAGAATCTAAAACTGCTTTTTGTTCATCTTCCCAAACAGCTTTTTCCGAAACAATTAATTTTTCATCTTCTTCTTTTACATCAATAACTTTTACTTTTATATCTAAACCAATCAAATCTTTTAAATGTTCTAAAATTCTATTTTTATCTCCACCTGGTACACGAGGATAATGATCTGGATTCAATTGAGAAACTGGCATAAAACCTACCAAAGCATCAACTTGTATCATAAGACCACCTTTATTAGCAGCGATTACTTTGGCATTGACTGTAATATTATCATCCATCCATTGTTTCATTTTATTCCAAACAATCTTATGTCCAGCAATTCGGAAAGATAATTCCATTTCTCCATTTTCATTTTCAATTTCCAAAACTGTAGCTTCAGCATCGTCACCAACTTTTAAATTAGAAAATTCTTTAGATTCACTAAATAATTCACGCCCACGAATTACTCCAACCGCTACACCACCAATATCTAAACGAACTGAACCACTATCTACAGAAATTACTTTTCCTTTTACTAAATCGCCTTCTTTTGGTAATTTAGCAAAAAAATCTTTAACAAGCTCATTGAAATTGTTTTTGGCAACATCAACCAACTCTTCTTTTTTATTTACCATATAAATTAAAAACACACTAAAATGTGTGTATGATCTCGCGTCTAGGGTTAAAAATTAATAATAACCTGTGGGCGACGCGTCCACACAAGTCCCCCAAAGGGGTAATTAAGTAAAGAAATAATACAATATTTAAATTAAACTGTCAAGACTTCACTTTTTTCTCTCCCTTTTCATGTTTTATTATTAAATTTTAATAATAAAATAATAAGAAATATTAAAGATAATTTTTTATTTTTACACTTTTAAAATGCTTGTATTAATTATAAAAAAATGGTAAAATATTAACATAAATTTTTATTTTATAGACTTTTAACTTTATAATTTTGATTATTATGCACATTTCTTGGCTCGGTAATACTGCCGTAAAAATTCAAGCAAAACCTTTTGATAAAGATATTGTTGTGGTAATTGATCCTTATAAACAAGAAAAAGGTAATTTTCCTAGAAATTTAGCCCCTAATATTGGACTCTATACTCGAGGAGAAAAAAATTCTATTACCCTATCTGGCAATCCTTTTATTTTAGATACTCCCGGTGAATGCGAACATGATGGAATATTGATTTCTGCTGTTCATGGACATGAAGAAGATACTGCTATGATTCGTATTGATGCTGAGCAAATCAGTGTTGGCCACTTAGGTTTTATAAAAAAACAACTCAATGACAAACAACTAGCAGTTTTATCTGGTGTAGATATTTTAATTATTCCTATAGGACATCCAGATAGTCTAGATAATGAAACAGCCATCAAAGTAATCAATTCTATTGAACCAAGAATTATCATACCCATAGCTTATTTTTCTGATAACGATCCTCAAGCCAAACCTATTGATTCTTTCTTAAGAGAAATGGGCGTCAAAAATAACAAACCAGAAACTAAAGTTATTATCAGGAAAAAAGATTTACCCCAAGAAGAAACTCAAATAATAGTTTTGAGTAAAGAATAAAATTATTTAAAAAAATAATTAAATATTAAAATTATAATATCAATCTTCAAAGATTGAAACTCAAAATTATAAATTTGTCATTTTCAATAATATGTCAACTAAAGCAAAAAAAGATAAAATTGAAAATAAAGATATAAAAAAAGCCCTAGATAAAATTCCTGGTTTGATTTTTGAACAAGTAAAATTTACTTCCCCACCAAAAGAAGAAAAAAAAGATAAACCGCAAATTCAACCAGAAAATTCTCCCAAAGAAGAAAAGAAAAAAAAGAAAATAATGTGGTTAGGAGTAATAATTATTACTTTAATAATATTATTAATGTGGTCCTGGAATACTTTTATTAATTTTGATACTTTGTCAAAAAATAAAAAATCTACATTTTCAGATCAATTTAAAAAAAGTTTTGAACAAGTCAAAAAACAAACAGCTGAATTTGAACCTAAAATAAATACTACCAATGAAAATGAATTAAAAAATAAAACCATAGAAGAAAAAATAAAAAATAATTTAACAGTTTTAATTAATAAATTAAATAATACTACTTCCACCACTTCTACTACAATTATTTCTACTTCTACCAATAAAGAAAAAATAGAATCTAATATTCCAACTAGTAGTCCAAAAATAATCAGATCCTTATAATAATATTGTCAGTCCCAAACTGACGCACTTTTGGTGATTTAAAAATTTATGAAAAAAAAGACAACCACAAAAAATAAAAAAAATAATCTCCAAGATCAATTAGCAATTGATCCGATTGGAATAATAAAACCAATTCAAATTACTGAAGAAATGAAAACTTCTTATTTGGATTATGCTATGAGTGTTATTGTCTCTCGTGCTTTACCTGATGTTCGTGATGGTTTAAAACCTGTTCACCGTCGTATTCTATATGCAATGTTAGGAATTGGTCTCAGACATAATGCTAAATTCAAAAAATCTGCACATGTTGTTGGAGAAGTAATGGCTAAATATCATCCTCATGGAGATTCTTCTATTTATGATGCTATGGTTCGTCTAGCTCAAGATTTCAATATGCGTCATCCGCTAGTTCAAGGACAGGGTAACTTTGGTTCTATGGATGGAGACAGTGCAGCTGCTATGCGTTATACAGAAGCCAAAATGTCAGCTATTGCTGAAGAAATGTTATTAGATATTGAAAAAAATACTGTAGATTTTAATCCCACTTATGATGGTTCACACAAAGAACCAAAAGTTTTACCTAGTAAATTACCAAACTTACTTTTGAATGGTACTATGGGTATTGCTGTTGGTATGGCTACTAATATTCCTCCTCATAATTTAGGTGAACTTTGTGATGGTATTAGTGCTTTGATTGAAAATCCCAAAATAACTGTAGAAGAATTAGTAGAATTTATCAAAGGTCCAGATTTTCCAACTGGTGGTATTATTTATAATAAAAAAGATATTACCACTGCTTATGCTACAGGTAAAGGTGGTGTGATAATTAGAGCCAAAACTGATATTGTTGAAAATAAAAATGGACAATTCCAAATTATTGTCAGTGAAGTTCCTTATCAAGTAAATAAAGCTACTTTAATTGAAAAAATTGCTACTCTTGTTCAAGAAAAGAAAATTGAAGGTATCAAAGATTTACGCGATGAATCTAACAAAGATGGTGTGCGTATTGTTATTGAATTAAAAAAAGATTCTTATCCCAAGAAAACTTTGAATCGTCTTTTCAAAATGACAGAATTACAAACTACTTTTCATTTAAATACTTTAGCTTTAGTAGATGGTCTTCAACCCCGAGTTTTGAATCTCAAAACTATTCTTGAAGAACATATTAAACATCGTCAAGAAGTAATTACTCGTCGTACTCAATTTGATTTAGACAAAGCTCTAGAACGAGCTCATATTTTAGAAGGTTTAAAAAAAGCTTTGGATAAAATAGATCAAGTAATTGAAACCATTCGTAAATCCAAAGATAAAGAAGACGCTAAAATAAATTTAATGCAAAAATTTAAATTTACTGATCGGCAAACAGCTGCTATTCTAGAAATGAAACTACAACAATTAGCCAATTTGGAAAGAAAGAAAATTGAAGATGAACTTAATGAAAAGAAAAAATTAATTGCTGAATTAGAAAGTATTTTAGCTAATCCAAAAAAGATTTTAACTTTAATTAAACAAGAAGTAAAAGAAATCAAAGAAAAATATGCTGATGAAAGACGAACCGAAATTGTTGCTTATGGTGTTAAAGAATTTAGTATTGAAGATCTCGTACCAAACGAACCAACTATTATTATGGAAACTCGCGATGGTTATATTAAACGATTACCAGTTGATACTTTCAAAACACAAGGTCGTGGTGGCAAAGGTGTTATAGGATTAACTACTAAAGAAGAAGATGTGGTAGAAAGAGTAATAACTACTAATACTCATGATAATTTATTATTCTTTACTAATCGTGGACGTGTTTTTCAATTACGCGCTTATGATATTCCTCAAGCTGCTTCCCGTACTAGTAAAGGACAAGCCTTAGTAAATTTTCTTCAATTAGCTCCTAATGAAAAAGTCTCGGCCGTTTTATCAATGCAAGATGTTAATAAATATAAATTCTTAGTAATGGTAACAAATAAAGGTACAATTAAAAAAACCGCTTTAGAAGATTTTGCTAATGTTCGTCGCTCTGGATTGATCGCCCTAAAACTTCGACCAGAAGATATGCTCAAATGGGTACAACCTTCTAGTGGAAAAGATAATGTAGTTTTAGTTACTGCTGAGGGACAAGCAATTCATTTCAAAGAAAGTGGTATTCGTGCTATGGGACGCGCTGCAGCTGGTGTTCGTGGTATGAGATTAAAAACTAAAGATGAAATTATTGGTATGGGAATTGTAGATCCTGCCTTAATAAAAAATAAAGTTATTGAAATGTTAGTTATTTCTGAAAATGGACTAGGAAAAAGAACTAATCTAACTGAATATAAAGTACAAGGTCGTGGTGGTTCTGGTATTAGAACTATGTCTATTACTGAAAAAACTGGAAAAATCATCAGTATGAAAATAATTAATAATACTGAAGAAAAAGATTTAATGATTATTTCAGTTAAAGGACAGGTAATTCGCACTCCACTAAAATCTGTTTCTACTCTTGGTCGAGCAACTCAAGGTGTTCGCATTATGCGATTCAAAGATGAAGATGACAAAGTAGCAAGTATTGCATTATTATAATAAAAAATAAAAAATAAAATACAAAAAACCACTGAATAATTATCAGTGGTTTTTATTTTTAAAAAATTAAATTATTCAAAGCGCTTCGTTATTAGAAATACAAGTTATATTTGGTTCCAAAATACATGTACTTTGATTAGAACCAAGATTAATTTTACAAGAGGAAGAGGTATTCCAGTTAGCCATATTCATAATCAGAGTAGCAAAATCTGTTCCTACACCTGTACAATTAGAAATTAATTTAGCTTCATTTATTGATTCATTCATAATTTTTAATTGTTCATTAATTTCTTCTTCTGTTAAAGTACCATTTGCTACAATTTCTGCTTTATTTTCATCAGAAATAGAAAATAAAGAATTCAAAATTTGATAAGTAAATTCACAAAGACCATCACTATTTTTACCATTTATTTTATAATAAATAATACTTTGAACTGTTAAAGTTGAATCAAAAAGAAATGGACCGGAAGTATAAAGAGTAAAATCTCCTTTTTGACAATTCTTAGCTAACTCTGTAAAACAATTAATTGTTGTACATTTTGTAAATTCAGGCACAACAACTTTAATCGGTTTTGTTTCAGTTTTAATTAATTCAGGCTCTTTTTCTTTTACAACTTGTTTTTCCGCAACTTCT
>JAAZJX010000048.1 GCA_012800155.1 Candidatus Magasanikiibacteriota bacterium | reverse complement strand
TGGCGGAGAGGACAGGATTCGAACCTGCGATACCTTTCGGTATACTTGCTTTCCAAGCAAGCGCACTAGACCAACTATGCGACCTCTCCATGTATATAAATATTTATTTTATTTAGCTTTTTCCGCCTTTGGCGGAACAAGCGCACTAGACCAACTATGCAAAACTTCCAAAATAACGCGATAACTATATCAAAATATTTACTCTTTGTCAATTATAAAAAGATGTGCTTTAAAAAAACACATCTTTAATTTTATTTTTATTTTTTTATAAAACCACTTTCCTTAAAATCTTTTATAATTTGAACAGCTGTATCAACACTATCTACAATTTGAAATAATTCATCATCTTCATCGCTAATAGCATTTAATTCATGATACATTATTTTTTTAATAAAAACTAATAAAGGTTCCCAAAAATCATGATCATATAATAAAACTGGTAATGGTTGCATTTTCTTTGTTTGTAATAAAGTTAAAACTTCAAATAATTGATGTAAAGTTCCAAAACCACCAGGAAAAAAGACAAAACCTTTTGAAGGAGCGGTAACTACAAATTTTCTAATATAAGGAAATTGAAAACCTAATGATCTAGTTAAATACTCATTCTTTCTTTCTTTATAACCATATTTCATATTTACTCCTATAGAAGCTCCCCCGTTTTCAAAAGCGCCTTTACTAACAGCTTCCATTATTCCTGGACCTCCTCCATTAACTACTTCAAATTTTTCTTCTGCAAGTTTTTTACCTAATTGATAAGCATTTTGGTAATATTTATTTTCATTATCTACACTCTTGGTACCAAGAACAGTTACTGCATCAACCATACCAGTTAAAAATTCCATACCTTCTACTAATTCTGCCATAATTCTAAATATTTTCCAATCAATTGTTGAGCCTTTTGTACTAAATCGTGAAGGAGATAATTCAGAAATATTTTCTTTATCTTTTGTAACTTTTATAAATTCAAAAGCTTCTTCAGCAGTTTCTACTAAATGCCAACTGTCTATAACCTCACTATCAACTGATCCAATAGTTACTGAACGCTTTTTCAAAAATTCCAAAAGTGGTAACCAAAAATCTTTGCCTACCAAAATAATTGGAATCTTTTCCATCTTTTTTAAATCAATTAAATCTACAATTTCAAAAAATTCATCCATTGTACCAAATCCACCAGGAAAAAAGACAAAAGCATTAGCTGGTGAAGTCAACATTACCTTGCGTGTAAAAAAATAATAAAAAGCTGTAGATTTAGTCACATAAGGATTGATTCGTTGTTCAAAAGGAAGTTGAATATTAATACCAATTGATTCGCCTTTGCCATCAAAAGCTCCATGATTAGCTTCTTGCATAATACCCGGACCACCACCAGTGATAGTAGTAAAACCATTTTCTGCTAAAATTTTTCCTAAATCATAAGCTATCTTACAATATTTAGAATCTGGAGCTAAGCGAGCAGATCCTAGAATTGTTACCTCATTTTTAAATTTAGATAAAAATTGATAACCTTCTACAAACTCTGCCATAATACGAAAAATACGCCAAGTATCACGATAATTTCCACTTTCATTAATACTAAAACTAAAATCTTTTTTTCCTTGACTAAGCATTTTTTTTATTTCTTCTTCACGCATAAATAATAAAAAATAATTAATAATTAATAATTAAATTAGAAAAACTTAAAAGTTTTTCATCTTCCAATCTTGATCCAATTATTTGCATACCTACTGGCAATTTTTTCTTGGTCAAACCAACAGGAATAGAAATTGCTGGTAAACCAGCTACAGCTGCTGGTGAAACAAAAATATCTGCTAAATACATAGATAAAATATCATCTTTCTTTTCTCCAAGCTTAAAAGCTGGAGTTGGTGTAGTTGGAGTTATCAGTAAATCTACTTCTTGAAAAACTTTTTCAAAATCTTGAATAATCAAAGTCCGAACTTTTTGCGCCTTACGAAAAGAAATATCATAATAATCAGCTGACAAAGCACAAGTCCCTATCATAATTCTTCTTTTTACTTCTTCATTCATACCTTCTGCTCGACTCTGGGCATAAACATTGTATAAATCTGATCCTTCTTTTCTTTCACCATAACGAATAGCATCAATCCGAGCCAAGTTTGAACTATCTTCACTTGATACAATAATATAATAAACTGGAATAGCATACTTAGTCATTGGCAAACTAACTGAAACAATTTCTAAATCTTTATTTTTTGAAATTTCTTTAATTTTATTTTCAATAATTTTTTTAACTTCTTCATCTATTCCTTCAATCTCAAAATATTCTTGAGGAATACCAACTTTTAATTTTTTATTTTTTACTTTTAATTTTTTATTTTTTACTTCAACAGTTGTAGCGTCTAAAAAATCTTGTCCTGCTATTATTTCTTGAATAATTTTGGCATCAGTAACTGATTTGGTGATTGGTCCAACAGTATCAAAAGAACTTGCCATAGGCATAACACCAAAACGAGAATTTATTCCATAACTTGGTCGTAAACCTACAACTCCACAAAAAGCAGCTGGTTGACGAATTGAGCCTCCAGTATCCTCAGCAATCCCAAAAATTGCCATATTATCTGCAATAGCAACTGCTGTTCCACCAGACGAACCACCAGAAACTCGTTTAATATCATGTGGATTTTTTACTGGTCCATACATACTATTTTCATTACTAGCTCCATGACCAAAAGTATCACAATTATTTTTACCAATTAAAACAGCTCCTTGTTCACGAATCTTTCTAATCACCGTAGCATCAAACGGTGGAACATAATTACTTAAAATTTTTGCAGCAGCTGTTGATAATCCATCTTTGGTAGAAATTGAATCTTTTACACAAAATGGAATTCCTGTTAAAATTTGTTGCTTACCAGATTTAATCATTTCATCTGCTCTCTCTGCTTCAACCAAAGCTTCTTTTTCAAAAACTGAAATAAAAGCATTAAGTTCTTTATTGCGTTTTTTTATTTGCGCTAAACAAGCCTGAGTAAGTTCTACACTAGTAAAATCACCTTTTTTTAAACCATCGTAACACTCTTTAATTGTCAATTCATTTATATTCATAAAATAAATACTTTATTCAACTTATATTCTATTCGTCATTATTATCAAATACTGCTTTTACTTTGAGTAAATTTCCCATTTTATCAGGAAAATTATTTATTAATTTTTGTTTATCTTCTTCTTCCCAAAAAGCTACTTCATCTTCTCGAACAACATCCTTCAAACCTGTTACTTGATAAGTTTCTGAAACTTGATCTGTGTTTACTTCATTTAACATTTCTATATAATCAAAAATAACTGATAATTGTTCAGTGTACATTTTCTTTTCTTCAGCAGATAAATTCAATCGTGCCAAAGTAGCAATTTTTTCAATTTCTTTTAAAGTTAATTTCATATTTTCTAAATATATTTTATCAAAAAAAATAAAAAATGACAAATGAAAAACTCCACCGAAGCAGAGTTTTTATTATTTATTAATTTTTTTATTATTTCAAAGCAAAAGTTACAGAAACAGTAGCTGATATTTCTTTTTCTTTGGTACTCAAATCATAAGCGCCATAATCACTAATATCAATAGAATTTGGTGGTAAAATTTGAATCACCCCTGTCTTAGCATTTATTAAATTTCCTACTTTAGAACCAGTTCCACTTACCATTGCTTTTGCTCTCACATAAGCATCTTTGGTAGCTTCAGCAAATAATTCTGGTCGTAATTCATTTAATTTAGTATAAAAATATTCTGTATTTTGATAATCAGGTACAATTCCTAAATTCAATAAATCCGTAGTTTGATCAGATAATTTTTCAATAATTGAAATATCATTGCTTTGAACTTTTACATTTTGAACTACATTGTAACCAATAATATTTTGTGTATAACCCCAACCAACTAATTGTTCATAAACTGGATTAATTTGCACAGTTAAAAAATTAATATCTTCTTCTTTTATTCCCAAATCTTTTAGATAATTAGTTAATTTTGTTTTGATAGAAGTATTTTGCTCTAAAGTTTGTTTTAAATTACGAATGTCAGCTCGATTGGTAAAGGAAGCATTCCATTTTCCCAAATCAGCAATCACACTTTTCTTTACTGAACCAGTTACGGTCAAACCATTGGTTTTGGCTCTGGTTCCCATTTCATAACCATGAATAAAAAGACCAACCACCAAAGCTACAGCTAAAATTACTACTGAATACAAAATTGTTTTTTTGTAATCCATATTTTTTTAATTAAAATTAATTATTTAATAAATTTATAAATTCTTTTTCACTTAAAATTTTTATCCCCAACTCCTTAGCTTTATTATACTTGATTCCCGGTTCTTTGCCAACTATTGTATAGTTAGTATTTTTACTAACCGAAGAAGAGATCTTTCCACCTAAGTTTCTAATTTTCTCTTCTGCTTCATCCCGACTCATAGTTTCCAAAGTTCCAGTCAATACAAATATTTTTCCTTCAAATTTATTATTCCCCATTCCTTTTTCTATATTCTTTATTATTACTCCATTGTATAATAAATCTTCAAGCAATTTTTTATTTCCTTCATCTTGAAACCAATTATAAATAGATTCTGCCACTCGCGGACCAACATCATTTACAGTTTGTAATTCTTCTAAATTCGCTGCTTGTATTTTTTTTAATGTTCCAAAATGTTTAGCTAAACGAATTGCAGTTTCTTCACCCACATGCCGAATACCCAGAGCATAAATAAAACGATTCAAAGGTTGAGTTTTAGCTCGATCAATAGCTTCAATTAAATTATCAGCAGACTTTTCAGCAAATCCTTCTAAATCTTTTATATCACCCTTAACAAGAGTAAATAAATCAGCTACATTTTTTATTAAACCTTCATTCATCAATTGTTCTACAATTTTTTCTCCCAAACCCTCAACATCAAAAGCGTTTTTAGAAACAAAATGTCTAATATTTTCCAATTTTTTGGCAAAACATTTTTTATTAGTGCAAAACAAAGCTACTGATTTTTCATTTCCCTTTCCCCCAATTAAAGATCTTTTTACTTCTGAACCACAGATTGGACAAACTTTTGGTTCAGCAAAAATTCTTTCTTTTCCAGTTCTTAATTTATCCAAAACTCTAATTATTTTAGGAATAATATCACCAGCTTTTTCTACAATTACATAATCACCAATCTTCACCCCCAATCTCTCAATCTCATCAAAATTATGCAAAGTCGCATGAGTAACTGTGGTGCCAGCTAACTGAACTGGATCCATAAAAGCTACTGGTGTCAAAGCTCCAGTACGACCAACTTGAACAAAAATATCTTTGATCTGAGTTTTACCTTGTTCAGCAGGAAATTTATAAGCAATTGCCCAGCGTGGCGCTTTACCAGTAAATCCAAGAGCTGATTGATATTTTTTTTGATTAACTTTGATAACCATACCATCAATCCAAAATTCAAATTTATCACGCATTTTTTCTATTTTTTTATAAAATTCAAAAATCTCATTAAGATTTTTACAAACTTGCCAATTTTTATCTGTCAAAAAACCTAATTGTTTTAAATATTCTAATTCTCCAGCTTGAGTAGAAATAAAACCATCAGCTTGAGTAAATTCATCAACTAACGAAGAAGTTAAAAAAGTTTGTTGTTTTTCATGAGATTTTTCAGTTTGATTAAAAATAACAGCTGAAGAAATATCATAAGCTGTCAAAGATAATTTTCTTTGTCTAACAATTTTTGGATCAAGTTGCCGAATAGTTCCAGCAGCTGCGTTTCGTGGATTAGCAAATTCTGGTTCATTATTTTTTTTACGCTCTTGATTTAATTTTTCTAACATTTTTGAACCAAGCCAAACTTCTCCTTCAACTATCAAACTTACTTTTTCTCTTAATCGTAAAGGTACCGAATGAATTGTTTTTATATTATTAGTAACATTTTCTCCAACTTTACCATCACCACGAGTAGCCGCTGTTTTGAGTACACCATTCTCATAAGTCAATACTATATGCAAACCATCAATTTTTAATTCACAACAATATTCTAAATCTTTTGGTCTATGTCCTAATTGTTTTTCTAAATAATTTAAAATACGATCTTGCCAATCCTCCATCTCTTTTTCATTAAAAGCATCATTAAAAGACCATTGAGGAACAGAATGAATTACTTTTTCAAATTTTTCCAAAGGTTCACCTGCCACTCGTTGAGTTGGTGAATCAGCCGTAATTAATTCGGGATATTGTTCTTCAATTTTACGCAATTCCTCCATCATCCCCTCATACATAGCATCTGTTACTTCTGGATCATTCAAAACATGATAACGATAACGCAAATCATCTATTTGTTCATGAAGTTTTTTTACTTGTTGTTGTAAATCTTTATTAACCATAAAATCATTTATTTTTATTATTTATTTTCTATATTTTATTTTAAAAAACTAATATACCACTTTATAATCTTTTCTCCCCAAAACATAGTTACAAAAGTACCAATAGTTAAATAAACTCCCAAAGGAACTTCACTTTTCATATTCTTTTTATTTTTGATTATTAAATATAAACCTGATAAAGCTCCTAAAATATAAGAAACAAACAAAGCTAATAAAATATTTGGCCAACCTAGAATTATCCCCAACAAAAATCCTAAACGAACATCACCACCACCAATCCACTTACCTTTAGAAATAATATATTGAAAAAAGAAAAAACCACTACCAACCAAAGCTCCAATTAACATTTTATACCAAATATTCCAACCTGTAAAAAGAGAAAAAATAAATAATAAAGCTGATAAAAACCAAACTGGTAAAGTCAAAATTTCTTTGTATTTAAGATCATAAACAAAAATAAAAATTAAAAAAGATACTATCAACCAATCACGAATCATTTCTAAATTTAAAAAAATATTTTGTTGCTGATGCCACCAAGCAATAAATAAAAATAAAAGTCCGGTTATTAATTCTATTATTGGATATTGCCAAGATATTTTTTTAAAACATTTTCTACATTTACCACGCAATAAAATAAAACTTAATAATGGAATATTATCAAACCAACTTATAAACACCTGACAATTAGGACACATTGATCTTCCTTGAATCACACTAATATTTTTTCTCTTGCGCCAAACACAAACATTGAGAAAACTACCAATAGCTAATCCCAAAATAAAAACTAATATATATTGAATTATGTTTAACATAAAATTATTTAAAACCACAAAAATTATACAACAAAAGCCCTCTTTTTAAAAGAGGGCTTAATCATAAATTTATGATTATAAACTTTTTTAATCACCAGCTGGAGCTGCAGTACTACCACTACCTGTGATACCAGATGGAGTAGCTGTAATAGTACCTGCTATACCATTAATTTCTTTTTCTAACTGAGCTGTAATAGTATAAGACAGTTTATCTTCTGATGCATTATAAATATAAGAACCAGAATTTTGTGGATCTTTAGGCACTAAACCCATATAAGCATTTTCACAATTAGCACCAGCAAAACCACTAACATTTAAACAAATACCACGATTAGTCTCTGTATCAATACCTAAAACAAGATTAGTATCTCCAGGATAATTACCTTGATCAGTGTAAAATAATTCTAAAGCAGTTTGTACTTGTTTGATATCAGACAATCTCTTTGAATCACGAGATTTTGCACGAGCAGAACCAAGAGCAACAACAGATAAAGTAGACAACAAACCAATGATAGCAATAACTACCAAAAGTTCAATCAATGTAAAACCTTTTTTATTCATATTTTCACCCCCTTTCTATTTTTTGTAATCATTTTAAAAATTTAAATTTTTAAAATTTTTCTTACTTTTTCTACCACTTCTGAGGGTTTGAAATGAGCCTTAATTAAATAATCTTCAGCTCCCATTTCTAGACCTTTTTCTACATCATCTTTTTGACCTAAATTGGTTAATAATATAACTGGAATATCTTTTACTTCAGAATTTTCTTTTTTTAATTCAGTCAAAACTGCAAAACCATCTTTCTTGGGTAATAAAATATCCAACAAAATAATATCTGGTTTTTTTCTATTAGCTTCTACAATCGCTAAATCACCATTTTCTGCATGAACCACTTCAAAACCTTCCATAGCAAATTTTGTTTTATAAATATTAGCCAAAAAGACATCGTCTTCAACCAATAAAATATTAATTTTTTTTTCTGTCATATTTTTGATAATTATTTATATACTTTTAATTATATATAGCAAATTTAATTATAACAAAAATAATACTTTATGTAAACTTATTTTTCAATATTACGCAATGCCAAACCAATAGCCACTGACATTCGTGGTCCCAACCTATCTAATAACATTTTCAAACCATCTTGATGTACCACTCTAGCCCAAGGATCACCTATAAAAACTCTAGTATCAAAATTTTTCTTTAATTCACTTCGTAAAAATGGCAAAATAGATGAACCGCCAGTTAAAATAATTTTTTCTAATTTTCTATCTTGATTACCACTTAAACTAAAATAAATTTCAAAAGAATTAGCAATTTCTTTTACCACAGGATCAATAAAACTCTTAAAAATCTGTTCATCAATATTTGGTATTTGAGAAAGATCTTGTTTTATTTGTTCAACATCTTCTTTATTTATACCCAAATTTTTTTGTAAAATATTATTAACTGTATTACCGCCAATATTCACACTTCGATGCACCATTGGTAAACCTTCATCCATGATAAAAAAACTTGTTCTTTCGGCGCCAATATCAATAACCATGCAAGTGCCTTTATCTTTACCAACCAAAGATCTTTGTAAAGCAAAAGCTTCAGTTTCTAATTCTTTTAATTCTAAACCAGCTTTTTGAAAAATAGCTGTATAAAAAGCTACCAGAGATTTAGGAGCAGCTGTAACCAAAATTTTTATGGTTTTATCTTTTGTGTCTTTTTCTTGAGGAATCTTTTGGTGTACCAATTGCATTTCTTCAATAGGAATAGGAAGCATCTTTTTTACTTGCGCTCTCACAATATGATTTATTTCTTTATCTTCTACTTTGGGTAAATTCAAAACTGTGTGAAAAATATAAGAAACTGGCAAACTGGCAGTAGTTTGTTTGGTAGTAACTTTAGCTTCTTTTAATAAAGATTTCAAAATATTAGCATATTCTTCTACCCGAGGATCTTCAATAGTAGGAATATCTTTTTTAGGTTTTTTTAATTTTCTAGAACCAAGTTCATCAACTAAATCTTCTGGACTCTTGTCAATTTTTTCTGATATATAAATATTTAATTTTTTTTCAGCAATACCATAAGTCCAAAGTTGTGCGCGACCTTTGGTTTTTTTTAATTCTACAATTTTTATTCCTCCTGCCCCGAGATCTACCCCGAGATAAGATTCTTTATTTCTAAAAAAACTCATAAACAAAATAATTTATTATATTATAGCATAATTATTTAATTAGAGCTAATATATCCACAATCTAATAATTATTAATTTTTTAAATCATTCTATTTACTACTCTCTAAAAAACCAGTATAATATATTTACTATGAATTTATTTTTATATAATACTTTATCTAAAGAAAAAGAAAAATTTAAACCTTTAAAAAAAGGTTTATTTAATAAAGAAGAAGTTGGACTCTATACTTGCGGTCCAACTGTTTATAATTATGCTCATATTGGTAATTTAAGGACTTATGTATTTGAAGATATTTTGAAAAGAACTTTGAAATACAATAACTACAAAATAAAACATGTCATGAATATTACTGATGTAGGACATTTAACTGATGATGCTGATAATGGAGAAGACAAACTAGAAAAAAGTGCTCAACGCGAAGGAAAAACTGCTTGGGAGATTGCCAAATTTTATACTAAAAAATTTCAAGAAAATCTTCATGATCTAAATATTGAAGAACCAGATATTTGGTGTCGTGCTACTGAACATATTCCAGAACAAATAAAATTAGTTCAACAATTAATTGATAAAGGGGTTACTTATGAAACAAGTGATGGTATTTATTTTGATACTACAAAAATAAATGATTATGGTAAAATGGCTAATCTCAAAAATCAAAATTTAAAAGCTGGAACTAGAGTAAAAATAGGAGAAAAGAAAAATCCTCATGACTTCGCTCTTTGGAAATTTTCTCAACCTAATGAAAAGCGTCAAATGGAATGGGAAGCTTTTGGAAAAAAAGGTTTTCCTGGTTGGCATCTTGAATGTTCGGCTATGAGTATGAAATATTTAGGTGAACAATTTGATATTCATTGTGGAGGCGTAGATCATATACCAATTCATCATACTAATGAAATTGCTCAATCTGAAACTGTAACTAACAAAAAACCTTGGGTTAAATATTGGCTACATGGTGAATTTTTGATTATTGATAACGATAAAATGGCAAAATCAGCAGGAAATTTTATTACTCTTGATACACTTAAAGAAAAAAATATTGATCCACTCGCCTATCGTTATTTTTTATTACAAACTCATTATCGTAAACAATTAAATTTTTCTTGGGAAGCTCTAGAAGCTGCCCAAAATGGTTTACATAATTTATATAAAGAAATTCTTAAAATAAAAAAAACAGCTAATCAATTACCAAAAAATAAAAATTTATTAAAAAATAAATTAGAAACTGAAGAAAAATTAAATAAAAAAAATTTAAAAATCTTTCAAGAAACAATTAATAATGATTTAAATACACCAGCAGCTCTATCTTTTCTTTGGCATTATATAAAAGATGTTCCTTTACTAGAAAAAATAAAATATAAAACTATTTTAGATTTTGACAAAATTTTTGGACTTGGTTTAGCTAATATAAAAGAAACTACCCAAATTGAAATTCCCAAAAATGTTCAAAAACTTTTAAAAGATCGTTTAGTCGCTAGAAAAAATAAAAACTGGACAGAATCAGATAGATTACGAGATGAAATTAATAAACTTGGTTTTAATATAGAAGATACCAAAGAAGGACAAAAAATCACGAAATAAATCGTGATTTTTTGTTTGTTCCCGACGAGTATTTATCTTTTAAGACAATTACCCGTCGAGATTCTTGAATCATTAATAAATGACCACCTCCTTTGGTAGTATCTTGAAAAATTTTAAATAAAAAATGAATTCAAGATAAACTTTTGGACGAAAAATGCACAACAATCGTGTGGATTTTATGAGACGCTCTATATTCGTCTCATCAACAAATACAATGGCATAGATCTTTAAAATACTATTATCTGCCACTCGAGGATCAGTCACTAAATAATGAAAATCCTCAATTGTCATATCTTCCACACAAATTTCTTCAACTTTTTCTTCATCCATAAAAACCTCCATCAAAAGCCTCATCATATTAAATTAACAAAAAATAAAAAATAAGCAAGTATTTTATCAACAATTATTAACAATAAATAGCTCTTTTAAGTTTTTTCTGCTATAATATAACCATCATAATTTATCTGTTTTTATTTACAGAGAATTTTTCTGTATTTATGCCAAACCAAAAACCAAATCAAAAAGAAAATTTTGACAATAAAAATTTATTAAACCATCTTGATAAAAATAAGACTGGTTTTATTAATTTAGAAAATAAACCTACTCAACCAGAATCATTTTCTTCTACAGAAAATATTTTACCTACACCAGAAAAACCAATAGAATTTAAAGAAGGTTTAAAAACTGAAAAAGCAGAAAAAGAAGGTTTTGTGGAAGAAAGTATAGAAAATTTAAAAAAGAAATTAAAAAGTAGCAAAAAGAAACCTACACAAATACCTCAAATACGCGATGAAGTTACAGTTGCTATTGAAAAAATTATGGAAGAAGATTTACATGATGTTTTCAAAGAGCTTACTCCTATTCAACAACAAGAATTCAAATTAAAAGGTGAAAAAACAGCTAGTGAAATACGCTTTCTTTTGAAAAAAACTCATGTCAAAGTAAAATCTATTTTTCATCTTCTCTTGGAATGGCTAAAAATGCTTCCTGGAATAAATAAATTTTTCTTAGAACAAGAAGCTAAAATTAAAACTGACAAAATACTTGCAATGAAAGAATTAAATAAAAAATAATTAATATGTTTCTCTTTCAATTTGCCCCTACTTACCCAAACAATTTCACCACTCCCAACTCTATAAATAATACTTTTTTTTGGATTGTAATTATTTTTATTATTTTAATAGTTATTATTGGTGGAATTTTTATTTTACGCTCTATTTTGCGTTTTCGAAATAGAGAAAATAAAGCTTTTTATCGAGTGATCTTACAAATTTTAGTTCCTAAGGAAAAAAAATCTGAAGGACAAGGTGGACAAATAGGACAAGAAGATCGATTAGAACAAATTCGTGAAGAAATTGGTTTAACTGAAACTTTATTTTCTACTATTGCTGGACTCAATCCCCAAAAAGGTTTTTTAAATTGGATTCGTGGACGCAATGATCATTTTGCTTTTGAAACAGTTGTTCACAATGGACTTATTACTTTTTATGTAGCAATTCCACGACGCATGAAAAATTTTGTAGAACAACAAATAAATGCTCAATATCCTCATGCGCAAATTGATGAAATGATAGATTATAATATTTTTACTGAAAAAAGTACTATTGTAGGAGCTTATTTAAATTCTAAAAGAAAACATTTTTTTCCTTTCAAAACTTATAAAACTATAGAATCTGATCCTTTATCTTCTCTTTTAAATGTTTTATCCCAAGTAAAAGAAGATAATAGCTCTATGGCTATTCAATATGTTATTCGTTCAGCAAACAAAAATTGGCGACGCCCTGGTATTCATGTTGTTCGTGAAGTTAAAAAAGGTGAAAAATTTGAAAGAATTGCTCAATCCAGTATTTTCATGTTTGAATTAAAAAAGATTTGGAAAGAATTTAGCAAAAGTTTTCAAAAAACAGAAAATCAAATGGATAAACAACCTTACCAAATTACTTCTATGGAAGAAGAAATGTTAAAAGGTATTGAAGAAAAACTTTCCAAAGGAGGCTTAGATATCAATATTAGAATCTTAAGTTGTTCTGACAATCCTGATACTGCTAGAATTAATTTAGATAATATTACTAATGCTTTTTCTCAATATAATCATTATCGTTATGGTAATGAATTTTATGCTGTTATTCCCAAAACTCAAACTCAAATTATACAAAATTTTATTTATAGATCTTTCAATGAAAAAAGAAAATTTGTAATTAATACTGAAGAAATGTCTAGTTTTTGGCATTTACCTCTTCATTCTACTGAAACTCCAAATATCAAATGGCTGAGCGCTAGAAAAGCTCCCCCACCTCCAAATCTACCAACCTCTGGTCTGCTTCTTGGTCATGTAGATTATCGTGGTCAAGATGTAAAAGTTTTTATGAAAAATGATGATCGACGTCGTCATCTTTATGTTATTGGAAAATCCGGTGGTGGAAAATCTGTTTTTATTGAAAACTTAGCAGTTCAAGATATTCAAAATGGTAAAGGAGTTTGTATAGTAGATCCTCATGGAGATTTTGCTGAATATGTACTCCAACATGTACCAAAAGAAAGAGCTGATGATGTAGTTATTTTCAATCCTTCTGACATGGATCGACCTGTTGGTCTCAACATGCTTGAAGCCAAAAGTGATGATCAAAAAGATTTTGTTATTCAAGAAATGATTGGTATTTTTTATAAATTATTTCCACCAGAAATGATTGGACCAATGTTTGAACATAATATGCGTAATGTAATGCTTACTCTCATGGCTGATCTTGATGATCCTGGAACTGTCATTGATATTCCGCGTATGTTTACTGATGATGATTATGTTAAAAAATATCTAAAAAAAGTCAAAGATCCAGTTGTTAGAGCTTTTTGGGAAAAAGAAATGGCCAAAACCTCTGATTTTCATAAATCAGAAATGCTTGGTTATTTAATTTCCAAAGTTGGTCGTTTTGTTGAAAACGAAATGATGCGCAATATCATGGGACAGCAAAAATCTAGTTTTGATTTCCGAGAAATAATGGATAAACAAAAAATCTTAATAGTTAACCTTGCTAAAGGAACTACTGGTGAAGTTAATGCTAAATTATTAGGTATGATTATTGTTGCAAAATTACAAATGGCAGCTATGGGTAGAGCTGATCTACCAGAAGATCAGAGAAAAGATTTTTATCTTTATATTGATGAGTTTCAAAACTTTGTAACTGACTCAATTTCAACTATTTTATCCGAAGCTCGTAAATATCGTTTAAACTTAATTATTGCTCATCAATATCTTGGTCAATTAATTGACGAAAAAGGTAAAAGTAATATTAAAGATGCTGTACTAGGTAATGCTGGTACTATGTGCAGTTTTCGTATTGGTCCAGATGATGCAGAAATCTTAGCCAAAGAATATGCTCCAACTTTTGGTTCTTATGATTTATTAAATGTAGAACAATTTACTTGTTACACCAAACTTTTAATTGATAATACTGCTTCAAAACCATTCAATATGAAAACTTATCCGCCAACTGAAGGTAATGTAGAACTTGGAAATGCTATTAAAGAACTCTCTCGTCTTAAATATGGTAGAGACAGAGCGATTGTGGAAGCAGAAATACTAGAAAGAACCCAACTCGGCAGTTCAGAAGGTATTAGTAAAACTGATATGATAGAACCTTCTTTATAAAAAAATTAATAAAAATCACCAACTAAACTTTGGTGATTTTTATTTTAATAGAACATTATTTATTTCTCAATTTTCCCTTTATTCCCCACTTGCCTGTCTCGCCATAGCTTAAGCGAAGGCGGACCTGTCTCGCCATAGCTTAAGCAGAGGCGAAACCTGTCTCGTTAAAAACGGAAAGAATTATTCTCCCCTTGCCTGTCTCGTCAAAATGACGGAAAAGGGGTAAGTTCATCTCGCCAAAGCTTAAACGAAGGCGGAGAGATGTTGACAAACACAATTGTCATTCCCATCCCCGCCTACGCGAGGATAAACTCCGACGAGAATCTATAAACAACGAACTTATAATATTTTATTATTATCAACCAACATCCCTCTTATTTTCCCCTTAAGAGAAGAATGAAAAGAATTAGTTTTTA
>JAAZJX010000047.1 GCA_012800155.1 Candidatus Magasanikiibacteriota bacterium | reverse complement strand
GGTCTTTATTTTTATCTAATAAAATGTTAAACTAAATATATAATAACAATAAAATTTTATGAAATATATCCCAATTATTGGCATGGAAGTCCATGTAGAATTAAAAACCAAAAGTAAAATGTTTTGTGCTTGTAAAAATGATCCTGAATTAAAAGAACCAAATTCTCACATTTGCCCCATTTGTTTAGCTCATCCTGGAACTTTACCCGTACCAAATAAAACTGCCATTGAATGGACAGTAAAAATTGGTAAGGCATTAAATTGTTCTATTCGTGAATTTTCTAAATTTGATCGCAAACATTATTTTTATCCTGATTTACCAAAAGGCTATCAAATATCTCAATATGATGAACCTATTGCTGAACATGGTTTTATTGAATTAGAATTTCCTACTGAAGAAAATATTCGTGATTATGCCAAAATTGGCATTGCCCGTGTTCATTTAGAAGAAGACACTGCTAAACTAATGCACTATGGTAAAGATAGTACACTTGTAGATTTCAATCGCGCTGGCACTCCTCTTGTTGAAATTGTTACTGATCCAGATTTTAAATCTGGTCTGGAAGCTAAAACTTATTGCCAAGAATTACGTACTCTTTTACGCTATCTCAATGTTTCTGAAGCTAATATGGAAAAAGGACAAATGCGCTGTGAAGCTAATATTTCTCTTCAAGAAGAAGGTAAATTTGAAATTATAAATGGCATTGTCAAGCCAATTGCTGATTATAAACTAAATCCTAAAGTAGAATTAAAAAATATCAATTCTTTCAAAGCTGTTGAAAAAGCAATAAATTATGAAATCAAGCGTCAAACTGAAATGCTAGAAAAAAACCAAACATGGGAACAAGAAACACGCGGTTGGGATGATAATAAAAATGAAACTGTATTACAGCGTGTTAAAGAAAATGCAGCAGATTATCGTTATTTTCCTGATCCAGATATTCCTCCTTTTCATCCTCTTCAAATTGCTGGTGAATTTTCTTTGCCTGAATTACCTCAAGCCAAAAGAAAAAGATTTCGTGAAGAATTTAAATTTTCTTATACTGATGCCAAAATAATTTCTGAAGATAAAGATCTAGCCGAATTTACAGATGATGTAATGAGTGAACTAAATGAATGGTTAGACACTCTAGAAGAAAGTAGAAATAAAGCAGAAAACATTCCTCAAAAAATTGCTCGTCTAGCTGGTGGTTGGATTACTACTAAACTTCTTGGCTCATTAGCTAATCAAAACAAAACTATTTCTGATATAAACTTTTCTGCTGAAAATTTTGCTGAATTAATTGCTTTAATTTACAATAATCGCATTAACTCTACTAATGCTCAAAAAATATTAGACGAAATGATTGTTTCTGAATTTGATCTTGATCCTACACATGTTATGAAAGAAAAAGGTTATGGTCAAGTAAGTGATGAAAATCAATTAAATAAAGTTATTGATGAAGTTATAAAAAATTATCCTATTCAAGTAGAACAATTCAAAGCGGGTAAAGAACCAATTTTACAATTTTTAAAAGGTATGGTGATGAAAGCAACCGAAGGTTCAGCTGATCCAGCTGTCGCTGAGAAGTTGTTAAGGAAAAAATTAAAATAATATTACAAAAATAAATTAAATTTCCCTTGCTTATTTTTTTATTCCCCCCTTGCCTGTCTCACCGTAACTTTAGCGAAGGCAAGGGGTGTTG
>JAAZJX010000046.1 GCA_012800155.1 Candidatus Magasanikiibacteriota bacterium | reverse complement strand
CCCGGTCGGGGTATTAAAATTTAATAAAATAAATTTTTAGAATTTAAAAAATATTTATTGCTCAAAGCATATTTTGGTTTTTGTTTATTCTTTCTAAACTTTCTTTTAGTTCTTTTGATTTTTTCTTTTCTTTTTTTGGGTTAAATTTTTTGGCGAGGTAACGGATAACTGTTGTGAATTCTATTTCTTCTGCAAGGAGCGGTGTCATATCAGAGTCCCACCGGTTTTTGAGAGTATTAGCTTTATTGAACATCTTGGGTATTGAGAATTCTATTCCTGCATTTTTGCATTTTTTCTTTGTTAATAAAATATTAATTTTTTTTCCTGATTTTAATATTTGATAAACATCAAAGTGATCGCGTGGTTTATTTCGTTGCATGGTTGCTCTTAGTTTTTCTGCTATGAGTTCATCTTCAGCAAGGGTATTAATAGAAAACTTGGGGATGTTGTTTTTATAAAAATGTTCAATGTTTCTTTTTTTAGGTTTGAGTTCCAGTTTTGCTTTTTCGTTTAAATCAATGAACACGTTTCCTTTTATTTCATTGAATAATTCATAATTTATTATTATTCTTGTGAATTTTGAGTATTCTCTGTCGTGAGTTATTGTTGAAAATAGTTTTGATTTTTGGAGTATTTTGATTATTTCGGCGTCAATAGTTTTTACGTTTGAAGTTAAGGTAAAATCAATGTCTTCACTTAATCGTGAGTGATGAAGAATTGTTTTTTGTAAAGCAGTGCCACCTTTGAAAAAAATGTTTGGTAAATCTTTTAGTAAGTATAGAATTTCTGTTAATACATAGTCCTTTGCGAGAAGATCCATTCGAAATCCTGTTATTGATGATATTTCAATTAATTCATCTTTAGTTATTCTCTTGATTTCATCCATTTTTGTGCCTCTTTTTTGCTGAGTATTTTGAATGGGTGGTTGTTGATTTTTTTAGTTACTGCATTTTTTATTCTTTTAGGAGTTGTTTTTCTAAAAATGAATGTGTTTGAAAGAATTTTCAATCTACCATTTCTTTTGTTTGTATACACTTCAATTTTGAATGGGATTTGGTCTGTGAGTCGCCAATAATTCGCGGCTGCCCAACCTCCAATATAATAATTAGCTCCATTAAATATTTCATCTGCAATGATAAATGAATTATCACTCCATTTTCCTGTTCTTGCCTTAATTGGAATAAGATAATACTTATTTCGGTTAAGTTTTATTATTCTTTTTTTTGTTATAAGTCTATGTATAGTATAGTTGAGTTTGCTTTGGTTTTCAAAAAAATGTTTTATATCATCTCTTGAAAAATAATATTTTTGCTTAAATTCAAGATCTGAAATTATTTTCACTTCCCTCGCAGAAAGCGATTTTATGTTATCATTAATTATGGACATAATCAATATTTAGTGATAATGGTTTTTTAAATGTTTTGGTTAATATTTATTGAAAATAAATAGGGATTTATTAATTATTTGGTGTTGAATATTTGTATGAACGAAAATAAGATATTATTATTTGGTATAGTGGTTTGTTTTGGAGTAATAATTCTGGGGGTATTTTTTCTTAGTGGGTGGCTAAACCTTGGTTTAGGAATAATAAACAATCCAGAAGAATCCAAATACACTTCAAATGGAATTTCATTCACTTGCCCTGCTGGGTGGTCTTTATCACAACAAAAAGATATTAACAATCCACACCCTTTTGAAGAGAATGGAGATATTAACTCTAATTACTTTATTGAACATTTTGTAACATGCAGTGGACCAGGAAGATTTGGATTAATTTGGACTGATAATCAAATAAATTTGGACGAAAAACTTGATGAAACCCGCGTAGAAATAATAAGAATGGCTTTACCACATAATGCAACAATAAATAAATTTAACAAAACAAATATTATTTTTAATGGAAAAGAGGCAATAAAAATAGATTATATATATACAATTGATTTTGGGACAAGTGGAATAGAAATGGGCGGGCCTGTGTCCACAACATATAGTGGGGAAAGAATTGCGTTTAATTGTGCAAACAAATCAATTATTCTTTCAACAAATTCAACTAAGTCATCAAAAGGGCTAAATGATCCATACTTTGACCAAATAAAAAACAGTTTTACTTGTCAATAATTTAATTATAATCTACTTTTCATAATTTTTTATTTTTACATTTTTTATTTTTCAAATATTTTTTAAAAGAGTTCTTTTAAGTTCTTTTAAATATTTTTTAATTTTGTTGTTTTAATTAAGTTTATAAATAGTAATTTGTTTATTTTTTGTATGAATTTGTTCGGCAAACTCTG
>JAAZJX010000045.1 GCA_012800155.1 Candidatus Magasanikiibacteriota bacterium | reverse complement strand
TTTGCTTGCCCTTTTTCGTTATCAAAAAACCGCCAACCTGCTTCTTCAAGCAGTTTATTTATTTTTATTCTAGCTTTTGCTTCTTTAGTATTTCCCATATTTTTATTTCATTAAATTATCAAACTATACTTCATCATTTACTTATAAAAAGTTCAATAATCACATAAGCCAACCAAAAAACTGCCATCACCACTCCTTCCTTTTTAGTAATTATTCTGTCCGAATGCATAAATTTTAATAATATAACTGATGCTATAACCATAAATATTCCTGTAACATAAATAATTTTTACTGGAAAATAAAAAGGACTAATAAGCGCAATAATTCCCACAACAATAGTTGCATCTGCTAATACCGAACCCATAATATCACCAATTGCTAACTCATCATCACCTTTTTTAACTGCTTTAAGTGAATAAAATAATTCTGGCATAATCGTTCCAAAACTAACAACAAACATACCAATCAAAATCGGATTAATGCGCAATGCTTGCGCCAAAGCAGTGGCTGAAATTACTGTAAAATGTGAACCAGTCAACAAGAGAGCCATCGCAAAAAGTAAAAAGAAAACATTTTTATATCTCTTGCGTTCTTTAGAAAAAACTTTTGCTGGTTTAGACCCATTTCTAAAAATTAAATAATAAAAAATTACTCCTGAAACAATTAAAATCAAACCTTCAATTCGTGAAAAATGTCCGTTTAATCCAAAAATAAGAGGAATAAGAAGAAATAATGGATATATACGAACATTTTTTAATACTTTACTTTTTATTTTTATTCCTCGTCCAGCATAAAAAATCAATATTGTAAATACTAACGAAAGATCAGCTACATTAGAACCAAATAATGTTCCTAAACCAAATTCTGGAATTCCTTTTAAAGCCGAATTTATTGAAATAATCATTTCAGGTAAAATGGAAATAAAAGCCACCACTACAAAACCAATAATATATCTAGAAACATGAAAATTTTCTGCAAGCTTAGCAGAATATTTTGTCGCCAAAGTCGCACCTTTTACAACAAGAAATAAAGAAAAAATTAAAATTAAAAGATTTTCTATCATAAATTATTCAATAAATCATTAATCTTGATTTATATCAATCATTTTATACTAAAATAAACATAAAATCAACATTTTATTTTTAAAAAAAATTCCCTTATTTTTTACAAAAATAAACTCCAATATAATAATTAAATTTTTATAAAAACTCTACTAAAATCTTTATGATCAATTTTAAACAAACTTATTTTAAACTAAAAAATAATCCAAATTACGAATTATTATTTTAGCGGAGAGGAAGAGATTTGAACTCTTGATAGTTTTTCAACTATATTGGTGTTCGAGACCAACGCTTTAAACCACTCAGCCACCTCTCCTTTTTATATCAACCAATCTTATATCAACAACAAAATTAAATCAAGAAAAAACACTTTCATTTTTGAAAGTGTTTTTTAATTTTATTTTTTTACCTCTTCTACTTTTTCTTCAGTTGAAACTTCTACTACAGGTTCTACTTCTACTTCCATTTCTTTATGAGTCAATTCATTTTCTACTTTTTCTACTTTAGTTTTACCAGCCTTATCGCGTTTAATTTCTTTTAATTTCTTTTTATAAGTACGAATATAATTTGGTTTAGCTTGACGAACTCTCATCTCACGAACCAATTCAATCTTAGCTACTACTGGAGAATGAATAGGAAAAATTTTCTCTACTCCTACTCCATCAGAAATTTTACGAACAGTTACTGTTGCACCAGCTTCTTTACCATGTTTAACAGCAATTACCATACCTTCAAAAATTTGGATACGCTCTTTTTCCTCTCCTTTGGCATTAGTTTCTTTAATTTTTTGATGAACTTTTACGATCATGCCGGAACGTAAATTGTTTCTAATATCATCTGACATATTTTTAATATTATGGAGAGGTTGATACAAGAATAACCAACATCGCAAATAAATTATTTAATAGTGGCATCATTTTACTATATTTTTATTTAACTGTCAAGAGTCTTAATAGAATTTAAAATTTCTCTTATTTTGCTTACTGTTTCTTCAAATTTACCATCAACATTAACTATTTGATAATCATAAAGAACTGATTTATTTATTTCTTTTTGAGCAATCTCCAATCTTTCTTTAATTTTTTCTTCATCAAGACCGCCCCGATTACGAATTCTTTTAGCTAAAATTTCTAAATTCTCTGGTAAAAGAAAAATAGAAATATTAGGTATATTTTGTTCATCCAAATGCTGTTTTCCATTTACCTCAATCTGAGTAAATACCCATTCATTATTTTCCAAAGCTAAAATTAAATTCTTTTTTTCTATACCATAATAATTACCAGCATAATTATTATATTCTACCATTTCTTCATTTTGAATTTTATTTTCAAATTCAGTTTGAGAAACAAAATAATAATCTATACCATTTTGATTGCCTGGTCGAGGTTCACGCGAAGTTGTAGTAATCAAGCGTGTTGAATTAGGTATTATTTTGAGTAAAGCGCTAATTATTGAATCTTTACCTCCGCCAGAAGGTGAAGAAATAATTACTAACTTTCCTTTATTCATAATTTTATTCTAAATTTTCTAAATAATTTAATAATTCTTTTGGTAAAGGACTTTTACATTCAATTTCTTTTTGATTCAAATCACGAAATACTAATTTATGTGCGTGTAAAAATAAACGATCAAGTTTTTTTTCATTTTTTTTAATCAATTTTAAATTTTGATAAAGAGTATCTCCCACCACCGGATGATTCATAGCAAACATATGAACACGAATTTGATGCATTCTTCCAGTATAAATTCTAACTCTTAATAAAGAAAAGCGTCCAATTTCTCTTTCTACCCAATATTCAGTCAAAGCTTCTTTACCGGGTTGAATTTTTCCAATATTTTTCAATTTTAATTTATCTATTTTTGGTCGAGCTACCATTCGACCTCCTTGTCCACGATCAATTTCAAAATCTATTAAACCATGTTGATTAGCAAAATGTCCATAAACCAAAACATAATATTCTTTTTCTACTTCACGATTTTTAAATTGTTCTTTCAAATTTTTAAACATCTTAGCATTACGAGCAATCACCAACAACCCAGAAGTCTCTCGATCCAAACGATGAACAATTCCTGGACGTTTAAAATTTTCTCCAACATCTTTTATTTCTGGAAACTGTTCCATCAATAAATCTGCTAAAGTATTTTGTTCAGCTGCTTCTGTCTTATGTACCAATAAACCAGCAGGTTTATTAACTACTAAATAATCAGGAGTTTCTTTAATAATTTTTATTTTTACTTTCTGCGTTTTATTTTTTAAAGAAATTTTCTTTTTTGTAACTGATTTTTTTTCTACTAAACTAATCACATCCCCTAAAAACAATTTTTCACCAAATTTTTTTGGTGAAACATTATTTACAAAAATCATTCCCTTTTTTATCATTTTTTGAATTTGAGAACGAGTTATACCAAGTTCATTAGTTAAAAAAACATCCAAACGCTGTCCAGTTTGTTCTGAAGTAATTTTAATTTTTTTAGGAAGAACTATCATAGTGCGTCTGGATGGATTTGAACCATCGACATCCACCTTATAAGGGTGGTGCTCTAACCACTGAGCTACAGACGCATTTAGTTTTTTTAATTGTAAGGGTGGTGCTCCCCGCCCGAACGACTGAAGTCATTCAGTCGGGCAGGTAACCACTGAGCTACAGACGCATTTAGTTTTTTTAATT
>JAAZJX010000044.1 GCA_012800155.1 Candidatus Magasanikiibacteriota bacterium | reverse complement strand
TTCTTTTTTGAAATTATTTAAATATTGTTTATTAAAAATGTAATAGAGTAAATATTTTTTAAAAGTTTTTTTAGATTGATAAAAAAATAATATTTGTTTACAAAAAATATAAGGATAAAAAATTTATTATAAAGATATTTTTTGTTTGCTAAGAATTATTAAAAAGTGTAAAATAATTATCAGATATAATGAAATAAGATATATTTTTATCTAAACTAAATTATTATTTATATTTTTTAAATTATGCAAACAATTTTATTTATTATTATTTTATTTGGTTTTATTGGAGCTATGGTTTTGCTATATATAATGTATAGAAAATTGCTAGAATTGAAAAAACCAGAAGAAACTGAGAACAATCTTTTTGTGATGTTGCAAAATCAAATTCAGGATTTATCACGAATAATGGATCAAAAAATTACTGATACTCATAAAATTGTTAATGACACACAGACAAATTTACATAAAACTATTCAAGAGCAATTTGGACAAAGTGTAAGAATTATTACTGATGTAACAGAGAAATTAACTAAGTTAGATGAAACAAATAAGCAAGTTGTTGGAGTGGCTGAACAATTACAAGGTTTAGAAAATGTTTTGAAAAATCCTAAACATCGTGGAGTTTTAGGAGAATATTATTTAGAAAATGTTTTGAAAAATGTTATGCCACCAGGAACTTATGAAATGCAATACAAATTTTCTGATGGTGATATTGTGGATGCTGTGATTTTTGTTAAAGATAAAATTATTCCTATTGATTCTAAATTTAGTTTGGAAAATTATAATCGTATTGTTAATGAAAAGGATGAAGATCAAAGATTAGTTTTGGAAAAAGCTTTTAAACAAGATCTTAAAAATCGTATTGATGAAACTAGTAAATATATTAAACCCAAAGAAAATACTATGGATTTTGCTTTTATGTTTATTCCAGCTGAAGGAATTTATTATGATTTATTGATCAATAAAGTTGGAGCTATAAAGCTGAATACTCAAGATTTGATTGAATATGCTTTTAAAGAAAAACATGTAATTATTGTTTCACCAACTTCTTTTTTTGCTTATTTACAAACAGTGATGCAAGGTTTACGAGCACTTCAAATTGAAGAAGGAGCTAAAGAAATTCGTAAACAAGTAGAACAATTAGGAAAACATTTATTATCTTATGAAGAATATTTAAAAAAGATGGGTAATAATTTAGCCACAACAGTAAATATGTATAATTCTGCTTATAAAGAATTTGTAAAAATTGATAAAGATGTAGTAAAAATTACTGAAGGAGAGCGTTCGGTTGAACCATTACAATTAGAAAAGCCAACATTAGAAAATGATTAATATTAATTAGTGATTGTAATTTTGATTGAATATTAAGTTAATTAGAAATTTATTAGTATTTATATATTTATATTTAATAATTTCTAGTTTAGTAAAAGGTTATTTAATAAGGATAATTATTAAAATTTTGACAAAATGAGTATTTTAATGTAGAATATTATTGCTCTCAATTTTAAATTATTAGCATTATATTTATGCCAATTAAACAAGCAGCTAAAAAAGCTTTAAGACAAGCTAAAAAAAATACAGCTCGTAATGTAGAAATTAAAAAAGCTTATAAAGAAGCAGTAAAATCTGCTAAAAAATCTATTGTAGCTAGAAATAAAGATATAAAAGAAAAAGTGCGTTTGGCTCAAAAGACTTTAGCTAAAGCAGCTAAAAAAGGTGTAATAAAAAAGAATACTGCTGCTAGAAAAATTAGTCGAATAACTAAAGCCGCTAATCAAGTTGAAAAAAAATAAGTTTGTGATAATATAAATCCTAGGTAAAACCTGGGATTTTAATTTTAATAAAATAAATATGAATAAAGAACTAGGTCGACATATTGATAGAGCTTTGTTAGATAGAGAATTTGCTTTAGAATTTTATAATGGTAAATATAATGAGGAAAATTTAAGAAAAAAATTTCCTGATCGTTATAAAAGAAGAAGAATATTGGAACTATATAAAAAATTTTTAGGAGATGCTTTGCATCCGCTTTTACTTGAAGTGACTACTAGTGAAATACAAAATAGAATAGCTGAAGAAGTAGGTGTAAAAAATTTTTCAGAAATAAAAACTAGATTAGAAAATGGAGAAAGTGTAGCAGATCTTATTTCTGAATATAATTTACATGCTTTATTAGCTATTTTAGAAGAAGATACACAAAAAAGACAAAGAGAAGCCCATGATTTATTAGTGGATAGTGTGAGAAGTGAAACAGAAAATAGATTGGAAGATGAGATGTTTAATAAAGCAGTTAGTTTTTTTGAGACAGAAGAAAAGAAATATTTTGATCCAATGACAGGTTTATATTCACTTGGTGGTTTAGAAAGAGGTTTTGCTAGAGAAATAGAAAATTTTGAAAATTATAAAGAAGATGAAATGTTAGCTTTTATATCTTTTGATATTGATAGTTTTAAACAAGTAAATACTTTATTAGGTCATGATGGTGCTGATGAGGTTTTGAAAGAATTGAGTAATAGATTATTATCTTTATTGCGTGTTTCTGATAAAATAGGAAGAAGAAGTGGGGATGAATTTGTTATTTTGGCTCGTATAACTAAAACAGGTTTGGATGATTTATTAAATAAAATTAATACGGCGGTGGAAGAACCTTTTAAAATTATGATTGATGGTGAAGAAAAGGAAGTATTTATTTCTTTAACAGGCGGAGTGTGTTTAATTGATAAAAATAATGTAGGTGAAACAGATTATAAATATTGGTCAATGAAATCTGATGAAGCAAGTGGTTTTGCTAAAATTCATAAAAAGGGAGAATTTGTAGTTTCTTCTCCAGAATTAATGTTTAATGTAGATTCTTTGAATGAAGAAGAAATAGAGGAATATTTTAGAGTTATAGTAAAGAGAGAATTAAGTAGAGATTTGGAAGATGTAGAAGTTCATTTAACTAGTGTTTCTGAAGAAAAAGAACCAGAAAAATTTAATTTATTGAAATTAAAACAATTAGCATTGAAGAATAAATTAGAAGCTAGTTTGCAAGAACGAATTGCAGAATATTATCTTGATAAGCTAGAGAGATCTTCTAAGAAGTAATTTTTCCAACTAAAATATCTAATAACATTGATTGGTCACCTTGACCAGTTTTTGTTTTTATATCTATTTCAAGAAGTTTATGATAAATATTTTTTAATTTATTTTGATTATATTTTTTTACAAAAGGCAAAGATTTTTTTACAACAAAAGGATGAAGATTAAGTTTTTTTGCTAATAGATCGCTAGATAAAATATCTTCTCTATCGTAGAGATCACGAAGTTCTAAGAGTATTTTTATTTGGCGTAAAATCATAGATAAAATAAATTGAGGATTTTCACCAATTCTATATTGTTCTCTTATCATTTGATAGACTTTTTTTGATTGTCCGGCTATCAAAGCATCTACTAGATTGAAAATATTATCATCAATTTTTTCATCTAAAAATAATTCTACATCTTTTAATTCTATTTCTTTTTCTAGTTTATAAGATATTAATTGATCAATAATAGAATTTAACTTCCAAATATCATTAGCAATGTTTTTTACTAAATATTCTAAAGCTTGGGGAGAAATTTTTCCACCGCGTTCTTGTATTTCTTGATTTACCCAAGCAGATAGTTTAGTGCCTTTATAAATTTCAAATTTTTGAGCATATTTTTCTTGAAGTAGTCTAGATAAAAGATTTTTACTGACATTGGTTTTTGGTTTACAATCACTTTCCCAAAAAATATAAATGTTTTCTTTTGGTAAACTTTTGGCTTCTAAATATTCTAAAATTTTTTCTTGTAAATCAGTTTTTTTAGTAGCTGATAAAAGATTTTCTAGAATTACCATTCTTTTTTCAGCTAAAAAAGGAGTGGCTAAAATTTGTTCTAAAATTTGATTATTTTTTTCTTGCGCGCAATTTAAAATAGAGATATTGAAACCTTGAGGATCTCTTTCTTGTTTGAATTTATTTATCATTTTTTTTAATTGTCTTCGGCTCCTAAAAGTATCAGGACCATAAAGAAAAATAATCATATTTTATTAAAAGCAGTATAATTTTTTTTAGGATTTCTGTCAATTTTTGTTTTTTATAATTTTATGTTATAATTTCAATAATTGTTTAAGATTAATTTAAACAATATTTATTATATTTCTATGTCAGAAAATTCTTCTAATTTTCGAGTAGCCAAGTTTTTGGATCTGGCTTCTTATTTTTTAATTTTATTAAATGTATTTTTAGTACCATTGTTTTTGAATAAACAGGTTTCTAATATTTTTATTGTTTCTAAAAATTATTTATTTTTTGGTTTAGTATTGGTAAATCTTTTATTTTGGGCAATACGAATAATTATTAGTAAGAGAATTTTATATAGAAAATCTTTTTTGGATTGGTCATTGTTAATTTTATTTGTAATATCATTTTTTTCAGCAATTTTTTCGGTTAATGTTTTTGATAGTTTTCTTGGTAGAACAGATTATTTTACTTTAAATTTTATAAGTATTTTATTTTTTATAGTATTTTATTTAGTTTTAGTAAATCAGCTAAATACTGAAAAACGCTGGCAAGGTGTAGTTAGTGTTTTATTAGTAGCAGGAGGTATTTCAGCTATTAGTTTTCTTTTAAAAACAATTTTTAATATTTCTTTACCTGGTTGGGAAAATATTTTTAATTCAGTAAGTTCTTTTAATAGTATATTTGGCATTTGGATTGTTTTTCAATTAATTTTGGCTAGTAGTTTTTTAATTCAAAAAGAAATTAGTTTGAAATGGACAATATTCAATTTAGTATTAGTTATTTTACATTTTGTAGTTTTGTTAGTTTTAGGATTTGAAATACTTTGGTGGTTATTGTTGATTGGTTTTATTTTAATACTTCTTTTGGGAGTAATTTTGATCAATCAAATTCGTTTGTCATGGTTTTCAGTAATATTTATAGGTTTAATTTTAAGTGTTATTTTTATTGTTTTTGGTAGTCCCAAATCAATACAAGCTACTTTACCAGCAGAAATAAGTCTTTCTTCAGCTGTTTCTTGGAATATTGCTAATGAAACTATTTTTCATAATACTAAAAATTTTTTTCTTGGCAGTGGTTTAGGTACTTTTGTTGTTGATTTTTCTCGTTTCAAACCATTGGATTTAAATTATAATTTAATGGCTTGGTCATTAAGGTTTAACGAACCAGGAAATATTTTCTTTACTTGGTTGTCAGAAGGTGGAGTTTTAACATTTTTAACATTTGTTTTTATTTTATTATTTGTTTTAGGATTTTCTATCCATACTTTTTATTATTTACGCCAACAAGGAAAATTAAATTTATCAGCTTCGGAAAGTAATAAAAAAGTAAATATTATACCAGTATTTGCTGTATTGATTGGTTGGTTAATTTTATGGGTAAGCGGTGCTTTTAGTTCATTTGGTCCAGTTTTGTGGTGGTTATGGTGGCTTTGTCTTGGTTTGATTGTTACTGGCTTGTTCAATTTAATGAAAAGTGAACAAATAATTAAGGAGAAAAATTTAGTTTTTGAAGAAACACCTCAACATAGTTTAGTTTTTTCTTTTTTTATAATTTTAGTAATGGCAGCGACTGTGATGATTGGTGTTTTTGGAATTAGATTTTATTTAGCTGAATATTACTATACCAAAGCTTTGGTATCACAAGATTTAGATCAATCACAAGTTTATTTAACAAAAGCAGTAGAAGCTCGAAAATATTCTGATGTCTATAATGCTTCTCTAGCTAGAGTTTATTTATTAAAAGCAGTAAGGGAAAGTCAGGTAGCAGAATCAAATCCTGAAGTAATTATGAATTTTGTTGCTCAAGCAGTAAATCAAGCAAAATTAGCAACTGAAATATCACCTCAATCAGTAGCAATTTGGGAAAATCTTGCCATAATGTATAACAATGCTGCTCCATTAGTACCAGATGCTAATGAATGGGCAATAAAATCTTTTAGCAAAGCTATTGAACTTGAACCAACTAATCCAGTTTTGCGTTGGTTATTAGGTAATACTTATTTTGGAATGCAAGATTGGGATAAAGCTATTGAAAATTTTGAAAAAGCTATTGAATTAAAAAGAGATTATGTTAGTGCTTATATGAGTTTAGCTAAGGTATATGAAAATAAAGCTAATTTTAATAAAGCAATTGAATATTATTCAATAATTTTACCAGTTAGTCGTAATAATCCAGAAGTTTTATTTAATTTAGGCAGACTTTATTATAATCGTAAAGAAAAAGGAGATTGGGATAAAGCTGAACAATTTTTATTAGAAGCTGTAAAAATTCAACCAAATTTTGCTGGAGCTTGGTATAGTTTAGGAATTTTATCAGAAAATAGAGGAAATAAATCACAAGCTGTACAATATTATTATAAAGTAAAAAGTTTAGGAATAAGTGATCAAACTCTTGAAAATAAAATTAAAAATTTATCAATAGTTACTCCTCCAGCAACAGAAGAATAATATGATGAAAAATTTATTCATGATTTTATCTTTACTTATTGGTAGTTTGAGTTTTCCTTTAATCGGAATAGCAGAAATGAGTTCTACCAATTATTCTATTTATGCAGATAGTTTTACTATTGGTGGTTTTTTTAGTACTAGTACTAATTATAGTTTTTGGGATAGTATTGGGGAATGGTCGGCTGGTAATATAACTAGTACTACTTATGAAATATTAGGTGGTTTTCAAGCAATGGAAAAAGGGAAACTTAGTTTAATAATTAGTAAAAATAATTTAAATTTAGGAAGTTTGAGTGTGAATAATGTTAATAGTGATTCAACTAATTTTACAATTTCTAGTGATTCTAATACTGGTTATATTTTTTCTATAAATAGCGCTGGACCATCGCCAATTACTGCAGTAACAGATGGTGAAGTTACAGCAGGTAGTGAAGAATATGGTTTTGCTATAAGTGGAGTAAATGCTGCTTTTGTTAATGATCGATCTATTGTTGCTGGAAGAGTATTAGCTTCTTCAACAGTACCCGTAGTTAATGATTTACTTACTATGACAGTAAAAGCTTCTAGAACTAGCACTACAACTTATGGTAATAAAAGTCAAAATATTGTACTTAATTTGTCAGGCAATTTTTAAGTATGTTTGGTTTTAATAAAAATTTATTTTTAATAATATTCTTTATTATTGGATTTTTTTTATTACCTTTATCAGCTCAAGCAATTTCTATTTCTCCTATACGACAAGTCATTACTGTTTCAGCTGGTGAAAATAAAACAGTTTTTTTAGAATTAAAAAATAATGAAAATATTCAAAAAAAATATAAATTATTAGTTTTAGGAGTAGAACAAAATAATGAAGGAGTGCCAATTTTTCGTGAAAAAATAAATTTAGCTGAAGCTTGGGTAAAACCAGAATTTTCAAATATAAAATTAGATCAAAATGAAGAAAAAAAAGTAAGTTTTAATATTAATGTTCCTCAAAATGTTGTTTCAGGAAATTATTATTTAGGTTTAGTTGTTCAAGAAGTAAATGCTGGTTCTAATTCAATTGGTTTAAGTGGACAAGTAGTTTCTTTATTATCTTTACAAGTTTCAGGAGAAGCTCGTGAAGATTTACAAATTTTAAATTGGCAAAAAAATAATCTTGATAAAGATCATTGGAATTTTATTTTACAAATTAAAAATAAAGGAAATGTAGATTTTCCTTTAACAGGTTTATTAAAAATAAAAAATTGGCGTGGGGAAATAAAAGAAGAAAAATCTATTTATTTAGGAAATAATTTATTGCCTCAAACTGAGAGAAGTTTAGAATTTATTTCACCAGTAATTATTTCTTGGCCAACGCTTTATCAGGCAGAAATTTTGATAAATTATGGTTTGACGAAACAAACCGTTTCTCAAACAGTTAATTTTTTATATTTACCATGGTGGTTTTGGTTAGTATTAGTTGTATTTTTAATTCTACTTTTTTTAGCAATTATAGTAGTTGTAAAAAATAGATATTATGGTAGAAAAAAATAAATTTAGATTTTTAAAATATTTTTTCTTATTTTTTCTAGTAAGCTTATTTTTATTTTCTGGATTTAAAACCCAGCAAAATGTTTTGGCAGATGATTTGGAAGTAATTTTTTCTGTACCAGCAATTTGTGGTAATGGTATTAAAGAAGGCAGTGAAGAATGTGATGATGGTAATCTTAATGACGGTGATGGTTGTAGTAGTGTTTGTAAAATAGAAGCAACAAATTGTTTTGCTGCTGGAACCAAAATTTTAATGGCTGATGGAAAAGAAAAAAATATTGAAGAAATTGTTTCTGGTGATTTAATTTTGTCTTATGATTTTGTTTCAAATAAATTAACTACAACTACGGTTGGGGGTGTTTGGTCAGGTCCGCATGATGATAATTATTTAATAAATGAAAATATTTATGTTACTTCAGAACATCCTTTTTGGACAATAGAATCTGGTTGGGTAGCGATTGATCCAAATATGACTTTGAGTAGACATAATTGGTTACCTCAACAATTAAAAATTGGTGATCATTTATTAAATTCTTGGGGTCAAGCAATAGAAATTTTTTCTATTGAAGAAAAATTTGGTGAAATTCAAACTTATAATTTAATTAATATTGAAAAATATAATAATTATTTTGCTAATGGATTATTAGTACATAATAAAAGTGGAGATACGACTAGTCCAGTAATTGATTCAGTTGTTACTAATGTAAATCAAACTAACGCAGAAATAAAATGGAAAGCCACAGATAATGTATTAGTAACTTCAGTTATTTTTGAATATGGTTTGACTGGGTATGATCAAAATATTCCTGTTAGTAATTTAGGAAATGATGAGTATAAAGTAAATATAAGTGGTTTGACAGCTGATACAAAATATATTTATAAAATTACAGTTATTGATTCTTCAAATAATGCAGCTATTTATACTGGTGATTTTACTACTAGTGCAATTTTTATAGATCAGCCACCAGTTTTTTCAAATGTAGTTACTTCAACTTCTTATTTTAGTGCTTTGATAAATTGGGTAGTTTCTGATGATCAACAAGTAAGTAGTCTTACTTTTGAATATGGTTTGAATAGTGTTTATGGATTGGCAGAATCAATAACCATTAATCAAAATAATCAATATAGTAAAACTTTATTAGGTTTATCTAAAAATAGTATTTATGGTTTTAGAATTGTTGCTAAAGATAATATAAATCAAGAAACTGTATATCTTGGTACTTTTCAAACTTTGGATCAAGATGATAGTCCACCAATAATTTCAAATATTGTGGTTGTTCCTGGAGTTGATTCTGCTTTGTTGACTTGGAATACAAATGAATTAGCAAGCAGTCAAGTATTATATGGTTTAACTGGTTCTTATGGTAGTTCAGCTTTAGATAGTAATTTTGTTTTGAATCATAATTTACCTTTGTTAGGTTTATTACCAAATACTCTTTATAATTTTCAAGTGATCGCAACCGATCAATTAGGTAATCAGGCTAGTAGTACTAATCAAACTTTTACTACTTTGAAAGATGATCTTCCTCCTTCTAATGTTAGTAATTTAAATATAAGTATTGTTAATAATTCTGGATTTAAATTAGTTTGGGATAATCCATTGTTGATTGGCAATAATTTTGATTTTAAGGGAGTAAAAATTTTAAGAAAAATTGGTAGTTTTTCTACAAATCCTAATGAGGGAATTTTAGTTTATGAAGGTAGTGGTAATAGTTTTGTAGATAATAATGTTTTGAAAAATACTAATTATTATTATACGGTTTTTTCTTATGATACTTCGGGAAATTTTAGTTCAGGAGTTTCAGTTAATAGTTTAATTGCTACTCCTGTAGTTCCGCCAGTAAGTAATTTTAATTTAGAAGTACTTACTAATTCTATAAGTTTAACTTGGACAAATCCTAGTGTTTCTAATTTTACAGGAGTAAAAATTTTAAGAAAAATTGGTAGTTTTTCTACAAATCCTAATGAGGGAATTTTAGTTTATGAAGGTAGTGGTAATAGTTTTGTAGATAATAATATAGTGGTAAATACTAATTATTATTACACCATTTTTTCTTATAATAATGTTGGTGAATATAGTTCTGGTGTGTGGAGAAATGGTCAATTAATTTATGTTCCACCAAACTGTGCAGATAATTGTAGTTTACCAGGTTGTTGTAATGATCCAGTTTGTTCAAAAACAAGTGTTTGTCAGCAAGAAGGTGCGCAAATAGAAATTTGTAATGATGGGTTGGATAATGATGGTGATGGTTTTATTGATTGTGAGGATAGTGATTGTAAAGGATTTAGTGGTTGTGTGGAACAAGAAATTGATCAACCTCCAGCAGATAGTTTTTCTTCTAATATTAAAAAAATAGATATTACGGATTTAATTTTTTTAGTGGGCAATAAAAAAATAAAACTAACTGCAAAAAATAATATAGTTAGTGGTTTATCTAATTTTGGTTTGCTGATTGGTTTAAAGCAAGACACATTTGAAGCAGAAGTTAAAAAATTATCATTAAAAATTTTACAAGCTAATTATCAATTTATTTTTGATGAAAATCAAAAAACTTATTATACCAATTTGTCTTTTCCTTTGACAGGTCAGGTTGATGCTTATTTAGAAATTGATTATGGTGAAGAAATTGGTAAAGATATTTTTAATTTTAAATTAAATTCTTTGCCTTTTGGTAAAATTTTTGGTGAAGATAAAATGCTTTTGTCTGGCGCTAAGATTGTTTTATTAGATAAAAATAAAAATGTTTTTAATTTAGAAGAATTTGGACAAAAGAATAATTTTATTACTGATAATACAGGATTTTTTGGTTGGATGGTACCTAATGGTGAATATTATTTACAGATTACTAAGGAAGAATATAATGATCGTTTAGCTCCCCTTTTTGTGATAAATAATAATATAGTAAATACTGATGTAAATTTAATAAAAAAAGTAAAAAAATTAGAAGAAGTAATTGATCCTAATGCTAGTTTAACAGAAAATATTTCTAATGTAACGCAAAATTTAGTAGCTAAAGTTGGAGAATTGGGAGCTAAAACTGGACAAGTTGTAAGTGATGTAGTAGATAATCCAGAAGTAGAAAAAATTAGTAGAAGAGTGGTAGCTCCAGTAACTACTGGTGTGGTGGCTGTTTCTACTTTTTCATTTATTTCTTTTAGTAATTTATTACCTTTCTTACGATTATTATTTTTACAACCGTTATTACTTTTAGGCTATCGTAAGAGAGAAAAGTGGGGTCAGGTTTATAATGCACTTAGTAAATTACCAGTAGATTTGGCAGTAGTTCGTTTGTTAGATGCAGAAAGCAATAAAGTAGTACAAACTAAAGTAACTGATAAAGAAGGACGCTATGCTTTTGTAGTAGAGCCAGGAAAATATAAAATTGAAGTACAAAAAGCTAATTTTTCTTTTCCTTCTAATCTTTTGTTAGGTTATAAAAGTGATGGTCGTAGACCAGATATTTATCATGGAGAAATTATTGAAGTAAAAGAAGATGATTCAACTATTACTGTTAATATTCCTCTTGATGTAGTAGGTGAAAAAACAAAAAAACCAAAACGCTTAGTATGGCAAAAAATTGGGAGAGTTTTGCAATCTGTAATATCTATTTTAGGTTTTATTATTACTTTGATTTCTCTTTATATTTCACCAGTTTGGTATATTTGGGTGCTTTTATTTATTCATATTATCTTTTTCTTATTTTTTCGTCGTTTGGCAAAACCTATTAAGCCAAAAGGTTGGGGAATTGTTTATGATTCCAAAAATAAAAAACCAGTTGCTAGAGCTGTGGCTCGTTTGTTTGATGCTAAATGGAATAAATTAGTTAGTTTTCAAGTTACTGATCGTAAAGGACGCTATTATTTTTTGGCAGGTGATAATAAATATTATGTTACTATAGAACATCCTGATTATGATTTACATAAGACAAATGAAGTTGATCTTACTAATAAAGAAGCAGATACTATTGCTATAGATGTAAATTTGAAAAAAAATTCTAAAAATTCTGACAAAAATAAAAAATAATTTTGTTTTTTAAATTTTATAAAAATAATTTATTTTTTTAAATAATATTTATCCCCAGTTTTTAGTGAAAATTGAACAAAAAAATGTTATAATTGGTTACAGATAATTTATGAATTTTATTAGAAAAAAACAAGAAGGACAAAACCGTGCCAAATTTTTGGTAATCGGAATATTTTTTGTTTTATTTTTTACTATTTTTTATTTTATCAATCAAGTTTCTGTAGCAGCAAATCCACCAAATATTATTACTTATCAAGGTAAATTATTAAATAATGGTTCAGCAGTTACTACTACACAAAATATTCAATTTATTTTATGTAGCGATGCTTCTTGTACAACCAAATTATATACTGCTGGTGGGACTCTTGCTTCACCTACAACGATTAATGTTACTCCAACTAATGGAATTTTTTCTATTGATCTTGGTGGTAGTGGTACAAATGCTTTGGATCCAATAATTTTTAAAAATAATTCTAATATATATTTAGAAGTAACAGTTAATGGAGAAATTTTATTGCCTCGTAGACAAATTACTGCTATTCCTTATGCTTATAATGCTAAATATTTAGATGGTGTAGGTACAGCTACTGTTTCATCTTCTACATACATACCAGTTTCAGCAAGTGATGGAAGTTTTAATTTTACTACTACTACAATTAGTACTAGTACTATCACTCAAGCAGATATTACTAATTTAAATATTTCTGGTACAATTTCTGGTTTATCTTCAACTCAATTATCAGATACTGCAAATTTAGTTAGATTGAATGCTAATAATACTTTTACTGGTTTAAATAATTTTGCTACAGGAACTTTTTCTGCTTTTCGTCTTGGTACTTCAGCTACTTCTGGTTATGTGCTTACCACAGATGCTAATGGTTATGGTACTTGGAAAGAAATAATTAGTGGTGGAAGTGGTATTTCCTCATTAAATGGACTTACTAATGCTACTCAAACTTTTTCTACTTCCACAAGTGGTGGTCTTTTGTTTGATATTAGTTCAGTTGGTTCAAATCATACTTTTACTTTAGGATTAGCTAATAATTATTTTATTCCGCTTGTTGCCTCCACTACTTACTGGAATACTAATGCTAATCTAGTTAATGATAACTACACCAATTGGAATAATGCTTACCAAATTGTTAATACTTCATCTACACTTTGGGACACTGCTTACAATTGGGGTGAT
>JAAZJX010000095.1 GCA_012800155.1 Candidatus Magasanikiibacteriota bacterium | reverse complement strand
TGGTCTGTACCGCTTACAATGCCGACTTCGACGGCGACCAGATGGCTGTTCACGTTCCCCTCTCGGCTGAGGCTCAGGCGGAGGCAAGAATACTCATGCTTTCGGCAAACAACCTCTTAAGACCTCAGGACGGGCGGCCTGTTACCGTACCGACAAAGGACATGGTTCTGGGCTGCTACTACCTTACCAACGAAAGAGAAGACGAGCCCGGTGCCGGTAAGGCCTTCTGCAGTGAGGAAGAGGCTATTATGGCCTACAGCTGCGGCATAGTCGGTATGCATGCACCCATAAAGGTTCGCAAGTATCTTGAAATAGACGGACAGCTTCAGTACAAAACTGTGGAAACCACGGTAGGGCGCATTATCTTTAACGAGCCTATTCCTCAGGACCTGGGTTATGTAGACAGAACTAACCCCGACAATGCCTTTGAGTATGAAATCAACTTCCGCACAGACAATAAGAAGCTGGCTGATATAGTTGACAGGTGCATAGCAAAACACGGCTTTACAAAGAGCACCGAGATGCTCGACAAGATTAAGGAACTGGGCTTTAAATACTCAACTCAGGGCGCTATTACGGTTTCCATATCCGACATGACGGTTCCGGAAAAGAAGAAGGTGCTCATTAAGGAAACCGAAGCCAAGGTTATAGATATCGAAAAGCAGTATAAAAGAGGCTTTATAACCAACGACGAGCGTGCAAGACTGGTCATCAGGGAGTGGGAGCAGACCACAAACCAGGTTACAGCCGAGCTGCAGAACTCACTTGACGAGTATAACCCCATCTACATGATGGCAAACTCCGGTGCCCGCGGTACCATGAACCAGATTCGTCAGCTTGCAGGTATGAAGGGCCTTATATCCAACACCTCAGGCCGGACCATAGAAATACCTATCAAGTCAAACTTCCGCGAAGGTCTTACCGTGCTTGAATACTTCACATCTTCAAGAGGTGCAAGAAAGGGTCTTGCCGACACGGCTCTCAGAACGGCTGACTCAGGTTATCTCACAAGGCGTCTTGTTGACGTTTCTCAGGATGTTATTATCCGCGAACTGGACTGCGGCACCACCGAGGGTGTCTGGGCAAGGGAAGTTACGGAAAAGGGTCAGGTAGTTCGTACCTTTGCTGATTCCATACGCGGCAGATTCCCCGTGTATGATGTAAAAGACCCCAAAACCGGTGAAGTTATTATTCCCAACACACGCATGATGGTTCCCTCAGATGCAAAGATGCTTGAAGAGGCCGGGATACACGAGGTGCTTATACGCACAGTCCTAAACTGCGAGGCTAAGCGCGGTGTCTGCGCCAAGTGCTACGGCATGAACCTTGCAACAGGCGAGCCGGTGAGCGCAGGCGAGGCAGTCGGCGTAATTGCCGCTCAGTCCATAGGCGAGCCGGGTACTTAGCTTACAATGCGTACCTTCCACTCGGGCGGTGTCGCCGGTGACGACATAACTACGGGTCTTCCCAGAGTTGAGGAGCTGTTTGAGGCAAGAAAGCCGAAAAAGATGGCCTACCTTGCGGAAATATCCGGTGTGGTTAATGTTGAGGAAACAAAGAAGAATAACATTTATACCATAAGTATTGAAAACGACGAAACAGGCGAGGTTAGGTCTGTTCAGGTCCCCTACAGCGTCGGCATAAGGGTTACCAGCGGCCAGCATGTTGAAAAGGGCGAGCAGC
>JAAZJX010000096.1 GCA_012800155.1 Candidatus Magasanikiibacteriota bacterium | reverse complement strand
GAAGCCCAGAGCCAGATTACCCTCCTTGAACGGGAGATGGATTTGCTCAAGCGGGAGAAGATCGCCTGGGATGAGGACAAGGTCCGGGTGTCGGCCAGCCTGGCGGATGTGCGCACGGTGCTGGGCGGGATGCTAAGCGGGCTGGAAGAGGCCTCCCAGGCGCTGGACGCGGCAAGCAGCTTGCTGCCAACGCCCAAGGCGCCCCTCTCCCCAAGCCCTGCGCCTTCCCAGGCTTCTACCGAAAAACCCACTCAGGCGCCCAAGGCAACGGAAAAGTCCACTGCCGCCCCTGCGGGCAGCCCCTGCCCCAGCGCTGAGTCCACCCAGGCTTCCACCGAAAAACCTGCCCAGGCACCCAAAGCAACGGAAAAGCCCGGCGATAGTCCCGTGGTCAGCCCCAGCCCAAGTGCTGCGCCAAGCCCCACCAAGGGCAAATAACCGTTCCTAAGGCACCATGCGGGTGCCGTTATTGCCACCCCGAATGGTCTGTCGGTATACCTGGGGGGATACCCCCATATGGCGCTTAAAGAAATTGGACAGATAATAGGCGTCGCAGAAGCGGTATTCTGCGGCGATTTGTGCAATGGTTTTGTCCGTGTGCAAAAACTCATGCTTGATGACATTCACCAGCAGCTGCTGGGCGTATTGCTTGGGCGTGCATTGAAAGACCCGCTTAAAGGCATGGGAGAGCGAGGAGGGGCTGTAGCCATGCTTTCTGGCCAGCCCGCTCACCTGCAAATCACATCCCAGGTTGGCGTGGATCTCAGTCAGCAGCGGGCGCAGCCGGGCCAGGCCCGGGGCCGGTTTGGGGCTGTCCCCGCTGATAAACAGAGAGAGGATGCACAACAGCTCTCCTTCAAAGCGCATGCTCTCTTTTAAGCTGCCGCCTGGTTTCAGCGCTTTCATGTAGGCCAATTGCCTTGGCGGAATGGGCTGGGTGAGGATTTTCCCCTGCTCAAAAAATACATTGAGCCCGGAGGGGGAATCCAGAAAGAATTCCACATAGGTTTTTTTGATATGGCTGTCGCACCAGCAGGAGAACAGCGTGAAGGCGGGAATCAGGCAGGCCTCCCCGGCCTTCAGCTCAATCAGGGTATTTCCCGTGCGCACAAACCCGTCCCCATCCTCCACCAGGTAAAGGGTGTGGAAGGGGTAAAGGTTAAAAGGGAAATTCCAATGCCGATCATTCTCATAGAACACAGCCTGTACCAGGCGCAGTGAAAAAAGCCGATCTGTCAAATAATCACATCCTTTAAACGGATTATAGCATTGTAAGCATAGCTGGGACAAGTTATTATAAATTTAATAAACTGTATGATGCTCAGTACATTTCATCCCCGCCGCAAGCCGCGGGGGCTTGAACAAATGACAAGGAGAGGATGGCAAAATGACCGTCATGCAAAAACCCACCGTCAATACGGGGCCTGACTGGCGTGCCGGGGTGCTGCGGAAAATGAAGCGCAGCCTGCCCTACTACGCCCTGATTCTGATTCCGCTGATCATCCTGCTGGTGTTCAAATACTATCCCAAGTATGGGGCCACCCTGGCTTTTAAGGATTACAAGGTCAGCCTGAAGATTTCTGGAAGCCCTTGGACAGAACCGCTTTTCCGGCATTTTACCCGGTTTTTGACAGCGCCGTCAGCCGTCCGGGTGATCACCAACACGCTGATCATCAGCCTCTATTCACTTATAGCGGGTTTCCCCATTCCCATTCTGCTGGCCATTGGGCTTAACGAACTGCGCAGCGATCGGCTCAGGAAGTCCCTCCAGATGGTCACCTACATGCCGTATTTCATATCTACCGTGGTGCTGGTGTCCATGATTATCCAGTTCACGGATCTGTCCTACGGCATTGTCAACCAGGGCATCAAGGCGCTGGGCGGGCAGCCGGTCAACTTCATGGGCAACAAGGATAACTTCCGCCATATCTATGTGTGGTCGTCTGTCTGGCAGACCACCGGCTACAGCGCCGTGGTTTATCTGGCGGCGCTGGCAGGGGTTGACCGGGAACTGTATGACGCGGCGGTGGTGGATGGCGCCAGCAAGATAAAGCGCATCCTGCACATCGACCTGCCTTGCATCGCCCCCACCATCATCGTGATTTTCATCCTCAACACCGGCTCCATCCTGTCGGTGGGCTTTGAGAAGATCTACCTGATGCAAAACAACACCAATCTGTCGGTGTCCGAGGTGATATCCACCTATGTCTACCGCATGGGCATTGTCAACCAGAACTTCAGCTATTCAACCGCTGTGGGCTTGTTTAACTCGGTTGTCAACTGCACCATGCTGCTGCTATGTAACGCCATTGCTCGCAAAGTGAGCGATGTGGGGCTGTGGTGAGGAGGGTGAGTATGCAAAAGACATCTGTCGTGAAGCGCCGCAATCGGCTTAAGCAAAGCAAGGGGGACAGGGTATTTGACGCTGTTTCCATCACGCTGTTGTTGCTCTTTTCTGCCATTGTGGCCTATCCCCTGATCTATGTGGTGAGCGCCTCCTTTTCTTCCACCAACGCGGTGATCGCGGGCCAGGTATGGCTGTGGCCGGTGGAGCCCAGCGTTGAGGCTTATAAGGCGGTGTTCAGCAACGCCAGCATTCTGACAGGCTATAAAAACGCCTTCATCTACACTGTCGGCAGCACGGTGCTGACGCTGATCATGACGGTGCTGTGCGGCTTTTCCCTCTCCCGAAAGGATTTTTACGGGCGCAATGTGTTTAGCGGCATGATCCTTTTTACCATGCTCTTTTCAGGCGGCCTTATCCCCACCTATATGCTGATCAAGGATCTGGGAATGCTGGACACCATCTGGCCCCTTATTTTGCCCAACGCCGTCTGGCCCTGGTTTATCATCCTGGCGCGCACCTATATGTCCAATGCTATCCCGGAAGAGCTTTATGAGTCGGCCAGCCTGGACGGCTGCTCGGTGTTTGGGATGCTGTGGAATATCACCCTGCCCTTGTCAGGCGCGATTCTGGCGGTGGTGGCGCTTTACTGCGCGGTGGGCAACTGGAACAGTTACTTCGATGCCTTCATCTATCTCTCAAAGCCTGAGATGTATCCCCTGCAGGTGGTGCTGCGCAATATTTTGATTTTGAACAGCATGGACATCGGCCAGGTAGCCGACCTGCGCAACATGGCCACCCGCCAGGGCATGAGCAATTTGCTTAAATATGCCGTTATTGTGGTCAGCTCCGCCCCGCTCCTTATCCTTTATCCCTTTGTGCAGAAGTATTTTGTCAAAGGCGTGATGGTTGGTTCCGTGAAGGGCTGATTTCCCTGATTCATGTATCCAAGTGGCCAAGGCCACATAGAATAAAGGAGG
>JAAZJX010000043.1 GCA_012800155.1 Candidatus Magasanikiibacteriota bacterium | reverse complement strand
TATATAAAGAATTTTTTAATTTTCCACTTTTCAGATATTAAATTTATGTTTTAGGAATTTTTAAAGTTCCTATAAGTATAGATTTTTACTTATAAATTAATACATTTAAAAAATTAGATGGATATAAAAATATATAAAAATATGGAGTACATAATATACGTCAAAATAAAAACTTGAAACTATGTAAATAGATTAAAAATAATATGTTTATATAATTGGTTTTTATTTTATATGCATGGATTTAATCGTTAAGGTGCTTTAAGATAGCACAAATTTTTATAGAAAGGAATTTTAAATTAGTAAATAGGTATTTATGCAAATAAAGATTCAATTTGTAATTTCTAATAAATTAGATTTTATAGAGCACTAACATTCTGCCTTATCTATTTGGCAAGAGAGTGTTCCTTAGCAATTAAGTTTGCTTTTAGTTCCTGCGTGTGCGGTTGAACTGGTACTGAAAACTAAGAAATAGAGAAAATTTTTTAATATAACTTGTCTAATGTCGCCATTAAGGACCCTTAATGGCGAGCATTGCTATGTTTTTAGTGTTGCGAAAGCAACTCCATTCGGAAGAATGGACAAGCCTTTAGGCTACAATATCTGGTCTGCGGAGCAGAAAAATTCGGAGAATTTTAGATGAATCACAATTACGTTAAATGAATCAAAATTATTTATAGTTTTTAACTTATTTAAGGTTAAAAAGCATTAAAAATAGGCTTATTTCAATAAAAAAAAGGAGATGGTAATATGGCAAGAACAAGAAGTCTAACAAGTCAAATAAATTATGCGATAAGTGAAAATTTTACTGAAGGTATGGATAAGCATGCAGATAAAAAAGAAAACAGACAGATGACTAATAAAATATATAGTTATACAGAGTTACATAACCTAAAGGATTTTGGAAAGAATTTAAGTAATTTTTTTAAGGAAAATAATATGCAGATAAGAAATGTAAAAGATATAAAACCAGAGCATCTGCAAACATTCTTAAATGCAAAAGCAGAAACATGTACACAAAAAACTTTAGACACATATAAGAGTTACATAAACAAATTATCAGAGGTCTTAAATAATACATATAAGAGTTGTAATCTAGATTTTAGAAATACTGTAGTAACTCCTGTAGCAAAGATGCAGGCATCTACAGAACGTGGGGTAGGAGCAGTAATAAGTAGAACAGATTTAAATAGAATTTTAAGTTATGCAGAAGAACATAGATGTAAAAGTGGAGATGCAGTTATAGTACAAAATGTATTAGGAGTAAGGGTAGAAGAATTAGTACAAATAAAAATTAGTAATATAGATTTAAATAATAATACAATTCTTTTAGATAATTGTAAGGGAGGAAAAGATCTTATAAGAGAGGTCCCAGACAGCGTTAAAAATATAATAAAAGAAAACATAGATAATAGTAAAACAAACAAGTTATTTGATATAAAAAGTGATACTATAAATCGTTATTTAAACAGAGTAGAAGATCGCTTAGGTATAGATAGACATAGCGTTCACGATATTAGACGTTTAATTGCTCAGGAGCATTATGACGCTTATAGAGAAGAAGGATATAGCAAGAAAGAGGCTTTAGAAAAAACATCTAAATGGCTTAATCACGTTGGACCAAGAGAGCAGATGATAACGAAGAGTTATATAACAATAAGATAAATAGAATGAAAAATGGAAAAAAAAGCGTTTTGATGTTATAATAATTACATAAAAAAATACAGTGTTGGTCGCACTGTATTTTGATGAATTATCCGCAAAAATAATTCGTTTCTCTTAAATTATGTTTATATTATAACATAAGTATAATTAAATTTCAATTTTTGATTAAAAATTTGCGGATAATTCACTTCATAGGAGGTGAATTTTTTTATGGATAAAAAAATAAGTAAAATAGAATATTTACAGTTTGAAAAAGAAAATTTTGATTTTATGGACGCAGAATCTATAAATTTAAATAGAATTAACTGGAACGTATCTGTATTAGATTTACAGAATTTTTATGGAAATGAATATTTAAATTATAGAGTTATAAAAACTAAAAAAGGTAGATATATAAAAGTACCTAAACTTAAAGAAAATATAGAAAAAACTATTAAAGTTAATAGAAAACAAAAAATAAAAACACATAGATTTACAGATACAGAGGTAAAACAACAACTAGAATTATTTAATAAAATTTTTGATATAAAAGATAACGTATTCGTAAGATTACTTTGCAAAAAAACAGGAGAATATTATAGTTATCCGGTTGCTGCATTAAAAGATTTTAATAAGTTAAAAAGTATATTAAATTCGAATAGGTTTAATTTAAAAGAAGATTTAATGTATACTTTTAATACTTATAATAACCTAAAAAGTTCTACAAACAAAGATTTGCATCTGCTAACAGGAATTGCAATAGACGTGGATTTTACAGAAGTAAGAAGATTTAGAAGTAAAGATCCACTAGACATAATAAAAGTATTGGAAAAAATAGAATTCGATAAGACTATACCTACACCACAATTAATCGAGTACGGACGCAATTTAAGGCTTATATATACGCTAGAGAAGGTTCCTGCAACTGTTGCAAGTAAAAAGTTAGCCAATAGATTAGCAACTGTTATAGGAGAAAGGTTAAGTGATTATGGAGGTAGCAAACAGCCACTTACTACCTATGGTAGAGTTATAGGATCTATAAATAGTAAAAGTGGACAAGTTATAAAAGCAATGTACTTGCAGCAAGAAAGATATACACTAAAAGAATTACAAGAAAAATGGTTAGAACCTTTGCCAGAATGGTATCCTGAATGGAAAAATAAAACAAATAGAAAAGTAATTAAATTTGGGAAAAACTTTAATAAATATGCTAATTATTATAAGTATAATAAATTAAGGATAAGCGATTTTTATAAAATACAGGAGTTTTATAAAGAAGATAACGACTGTGATGGATTTAGACGTTTCCTTTGTTTCCAAGTAAGAAATCATGCGATTTTATCAGGGATGGAACATGGTGAAGCAGAAAAATTAATGAAAGATTTTAATAATAATTTTAATAAACCGCTTAGTTGGAGAGTAATAGAGAGAGATACTAGAAATGTAGAAAGAAAGCAGTATTATTATAAATCTAAAACAATTTTAAACTATATAGGAATTACACAAGAAGAAGAAATTATTTTAAGTCTACAAGGTATTTTAAGTAAGGAAGAAAAGGCTCGCAGGAATAATATAAGAACAAAACAAGCACAAAAGGCTAAGTACAGAGATGCATCTGGATTAACAAAAACAGAAATAAAAAGGTTAAATGAATTTATTAAAATAGCAGAATTAGAACTACAAGGTTTAAGCCTTAGAGCAATAGCAAAAGAATTAGGAAAATCCCCTTCAACCTTATCAGAGAAAATTAATAAAACATATGATAAAATTAACTATAAGGAAATTTTAGAAGAAGTACAACAAGGATTATATAAAAATATAAGGGTTATAGGCTAAATGCTTATAACCCTCTATTTATGCTAGTTTGATGGTGTTCGGTTTTTTATTGTTCTAATATGGAGGAACTTATACGAGCCTCCGTGTAGTTGTATATCTCTATTAGTTAGCATAACAATTTTCCTTATAATTTTCTTTTTTATTTTTTTCTCCTTATTTTATTTTTTCTTTATTATAGATAGTTGGTTTATTTTCTATAACTTTTATATGTTTTATCTAAAGAGGTACAAATTGGAGTATAGTAGAATACGATGTTAGTATAGTAACTAACATCGTTTCTTCTATTCTCCTATGTTATAATTATACTTATAATATGGTCGTACAGGTAGGAGTACAAAAGGGGGATGTTTTATGGTTACTATAGATACATTGTTTGGAGAGGATTTCTTAAATTATATTAAAGAACAACAGGCAAAAGGTAAAACATTAGAGGATATAGGAAAAGAACATAATAAAACAAAAGAGGCAATAAGATCTAAAGTTAAAAGAGAAAAGCAAAAATTAAATAAGGGGATTGTAACTAAGAGTACAAACAATACTACAGTTACAGATAAAATAGAAAAACCTATTAACTTAAATAAAAAAAATACTAATAGTTCTAATAACGTAAATATTGCTAAGATAGAGAACAAATTAGATTTTATAATAAACTTAATAGAAAATTATAAGGAAAAAGAGCGTACAGTACAAGCCTTACAAATAGACGTACAACATAAAAATATTTATGTTAAAACTAGCATGCGAGTAGAAAAGGATGTTTGGAAAGAGTTTTTAGAATTTGCTAAAAGTAAAAATAAAGATTATAAACAACAGGATCTTATAAGTTTAGCATTACGAGAATTTTTAGAGAAATATAAGTAAAAATTACTATATAATGTCCAGTTTTAGAGTTTTAAAATATAAAAACTGGATAAATGCCTGTAAATACTTACTTTACGCGTTATAATAAAACTAGACAATACATATCTATTGTCTAGTTT
>JAAZJX010000007.1 GCA_012800155.1 Candidatus Magasanikiibacteriota bacterium | reverse complement strand
TGTGTTAATGCTGGATTCTCTACTGAAAAAGTTACTCGAGGCAAAGCAGCTAAATGAAAAATTCCCTCTATCCCAGAACAAACTTTATCTAAATCAGCTTCTTTTCTAATATCACCCTCTACATATTCAACTCCTGATTGGAATCTTTCTTCTTTTTTACCACCAGCATAATTATCCAATACCACTACTTGATGACCTTGTTCCAAAAGCATTTTTACAATATTAGTGCCAATAAACCCGGCACCACCGGTAACGAGATATTTCATATAATTATAGACACAAGTCTTTAAAGTCAAAAGTCATTAAAGACTTAATTAAAATTTAATGTTTTTATTAAACCAGATAATAAACGAGAAATTTCTAAAGAAAGATCATATAACTCTCTAGTTTTTTCTTTTGTTAAATAATTTAATTCAAAAGCTAGATATAACATTGAACGAACTTCTCCACAAGAGCCTTTAGCAATAAATAAAAACTTTCCTAACTCCCTGTCTCCTTTTCGTTCAAATCCTTCAGCAATGTTATTCATGATAGACACACTAGCTCTTTGTATCTGATCTCGAAAACTAAAATCTTTAGAATCTTTAAAAGTTGAATAAATATTTGTCGTTAATGTTTTGGCTTTTTGCCAAGCAATAATATCTTCAAACTTTTCTATTTTCATAATTTTATAAACTTTACAGACTTTTGACTTTATAGACTTTATAGACTTTTAGCTTTACAGACTTTTGACTTTAAAGACTTTATAGACTTTATAGACTTTTAGCTTTACAGACTTTTGACTTTCTGACTTTCTGCCTTTAAAAAAGCACTCTCATCTGCTTCTTCTATCACTATACCTAATTTAGCAATAAATTCTGCACTAGACCTTCCTCGACAAGCAGCTCTATAATTTGCACCAACTGAAGTTCCGCTTCTTATTAACTGTTTACTAATTGCCCAACCAATAGTATTCTGTGGTATTGCTTGTGTTAATTTAATTATACGCAAAGCATAATTTTTGTTCTATTTTTTAATTCCTCCTTATTTATAAAATAATAAAAAATCATTAATTCACATTTCTAAAATCAAAAATCTTAAATCTATAATCCTTTTATAAATGGCGATCCCACAGCAATTATTTCAAATCCGGCTTGTTGTAAATCACTGTACCGATGTTGCAACATTCTTCGTCCATCCATAATTAAAGATTTATTATTTTCATTTAATAGAATATCAGCTAAACCTCTAAATTGTGGCCAATCTGTCGCAATTATTATCACCTCTGCCTCTTTAACAGCTTCTAATTCATTGCTTACATACTTAATCTGTTCTGACTCTGGAAAAATATTCTTAAACATTGATATAGCTGCTGGGTCAAAACAATTAATTTTTTTAACTTGTTTATCAAACAAAAATTTTACAATATCAATGCTTGGTGAATTACGAATATCATTAGTATCGCGTTTGAAAGCAACACCAAGTAAAGCTACTTTTTTATCTTTCCAATCAAATTTTGCTTCTTTTTCAGCGCGTTCAATAAAAGTTTTTAATTGACGCTTATTAGCCAAATATGTTTCCTTAACTAAATTTATTTGTGTACCAGCTGTCTGTAATTGATAAGCTAACGAGCGTGAATCTTTTATAAAACAAGATCCTCCAGCATACAAACTATCATACAATCCCCATGAACCAATCCGCGGGTCAGAAGCCAAAACTTTGCGTATATTTTCATAATCTAAATTAGCAAAAGTTTCACATGTCCTACCAATCACATCAAAACATACAGCTAATTTATTAAACAATGTAAAATTAGCTAATAATTTTCCTGCAGCTGCTTCTTTTGGATTAATTTCTAAATACTGCACATTTGGATCATCATAAAAACGTTGATAAATTTTTTGCATTATTTCAAAATCTTTTTGTTTCCAAGCACCAATTACTACCCGATTTGGTTTTATAGATCCTTCTACAGCTTTTCCTTCTACCAAAAATTCTGGATTGGATACTACACCATAATTTTTTACTCCCGCTTCATCCATAATTTCTTGTGTTTTATCCACCATATCAATCGGCACTGTACTTTTATTTACAATTACCACATATTTTTCTTGCTTACCTTGATTTCGTTTGGATAAAGCCTGAGCTAATTTTTTGGCTGCAGCAAAATAATAAGTTAAATTACTCTCTCCTGTTTCACCAATTTCTGGAGTTGGTAAACACATAAACACAACATCACAATTATCCAAAAAAGCTTCCACTTTGGTATAATCTATGGTAAACTGAATGCGTTCAGAATTACGAACTAAAAGATCACCTAATCCTTTCTCATAAAGACAAGTCTCTATAATATCACGATCGCCAGAACCCAACATTTGGATCTTTTTTTCATCAATATCATAAACTAAAACATGATGCCCACTAGAAGCAGAAACTGCTGCTGAACAAGCACCTACAAAACCTGAACCAATATATAAAATATTCATATTTTAGCAAAATTTATAAGAATATATGAATTTTACCACAATTAAACAAAAAATCAAGAAAATATTACTTTGGAGTCAAAAATATACCAAAACTGA
>JAAZJX010000042.1 GCA_012800155.1 Candidatus Magasanikiibacteriota bacterium | reverse complement strand
TGAGTATTCATCCCTACATCAATATCTGCTTGCTGTATATTATCAAAATATTTTTCTAAACTTTTAGTTTTTTCTATAGCATATCTTTTGATCGCTTCAGTTAATTCTATTCCTGTGCCTTGAATATTTATTTTCATATTTTAATTATTAATTATTATTTATTTTAATTTATTATTTTTACTTCTGGTTCTAATTCAATTCCAAATTTATTATACACTTTTTCTTTGATAGTCTCAACTAGGGATAAAATATCTGCTTGCTTGGCATTAGAAAAATTAATAATAAAATTTCCATGTTCATCAGAAATTTTTGCTCCCCCGATTGTAAAACCTTTCATTCCTACTTGTTCCACTAACCAACCAACAGGAATCTTCCCTCTTTCCCAAAAAATTTCTGGTAAATCTTCTTTCTTACCAGACCATTTATTCACCTCAATATTTTTGAAAAAACTACCAGCTGAAGGAAGATTAGGAAAACGACCAGTTCTTTGTTTGAGATAAGTCTGCATAATTTCTTTGATAGACTTTTCATCACCGGGAGTTAATTTATAAACTGCTGACAAAATAACATCTTTATTATTTTTGAAAATACTTTCTCGATAACCAAAACCACATTCAGTTTTATCTAATTCAAAAACTTCTCCATCACGCCAAATTTTAACTTTCACTAAACAATTAGCATTTTCTTTTCCCATAGCGCCGGCATTACCTCGTACTGCTCCACCAACTGTTCCCGGAATACCTGTTCCCCACTCCATTCCAGATAATTTATTTTGTAAAGCAAAATTAACTACTTTATTCAAAAGCACTCCCGCAGCAACAACAATTTCGTTATCTTCACGAAGTTTTAATTCTGAAGTTTGAAGTTTGATCACTACACCCTCAAATCCCTCGTCAGAAAATAAAACATTAGATCCTCCTCCTAATACAAAATATGGAATATCTTCACTATTCAAAAAATTTAATAAAGAAATTAATTTTTCTTCTTCTGTTACTTCAATAAAAAAATGCGCTATTCCTCCAACTTTGAAAGTAGTATTTTTGGTCAAAGATTCTTTCAATTTAACTTTGCCATATTTTTTCAACTCTTCATAATATTCTCTCATATTTTAATTTATTATTTTTAATTGAACTTGTAATTTATGCTAAAAAAAGCTACAATCTATTTATTATGACAATTCTTAACTCTCATTTAAAAAAACAACCTATTATTTATGTAACTAGAGATATTGAACGCGCTCTAGGATTAAATCTTGATATTCAAGGTTATTTTATTATCTCAAATTATAGTGATTTTGCCAAGACTCTTTGTGAGAATAAAAATAATATCTTATTGATCAAAAACAAAAAACCCTTAGACACTTGGGAACTTTTAGAAAATAAAGAAGTTAAAAAATTTATAAATAAACTAAAAAATAAAAATATTCTTGTTTTCAAAAATACTCCTCAAATAGAAAAAATCTGTCTTCAAAATAATTGGTCTCTCCTCAATCCTTCAGCTGAATTATCCAATAAAGTTGAAGAAAAAATTTCTCAATTAGACTGGCTCCAAGATCTAAAAAAATATTTACCTAATTATGCTGTTAGTTTAGTAAAAGATCTAAAATTTAAAAATAAAAAATTTATTTTGCAATTCAATCGTTCTCATACTGGCTCAGGCACAATTTTAATTAAAAATAAAAAACAATTAACTGAAATACAAAAAAAATTTCCTAACCGTTTAGCGCGAACAGCCGATTATATTGACGGACCAATGTTTACTAATAATAATATTATTTCAAAAAATAATATTCTGATTGGTAATATTAATTATCAAATTACTGGATTATCACCTTTTACTGATCTTCCTTTTTCAACCATTGGCAATGACTGGGGTTTTGCAAATAAATATTTAACAAATAAACAAAAGAAAAAATATCATCAAATAGTTTTAGAAATTGGAGAAAAATTAAAAAAAGATGGTTGGAAAGGTTTATTTGGTGTAGATATTGCCATAGATAAAAAAACTAAAGAATTATTTTTAATTGAAATAAATTGTCGTCAACCAGCCAGTACTACTTATGAAAGTCAACTTCAACTTCAAAAAAGAAAAATAAATAAACCTTCCTTATCTCATAATTATTTAACCACTTTTGAAGCTCATTTAATGTCTTTATTAAATTTAAATTTACAAAATTATCAATTAATAACTATTACCGATGGTTCACAAATTATCCAACGCGTTACCAAAGAAATTCCTTTTTTACCTATTCCACAAATAACTAAAATATTGGATTATCATTGGCTAAAATATGATAATACTAAACCTAATACTGATTTATTACGCATTCAAGCACCTTATTCTATTATAAAAAAACATAATGAATTAAATAAAAAAGGCAAAGAATTTATCAATTTTGTTACTGCCACTCAAGCAAATAAATTATGGGATCAACCTCGAGGTTCAGTGATACTTATCAAAAATAATAAAATTCTTCTAATGGAAAGATATAAATTTGGTTTACATTATTTTCTTATTCCTGGTGGAACTATGGAAAAAAATGAAACTATACTTCAAACTGCTATCCGCGAAACTACTGAAGAAACTGGATTAAAATTTAAAATAAAATCAACTAAGCCAATTAAAATAATTAACAGTAAAAGAGAAGAATATTATTTCTGGGGAAAAAATATTTCTGGCAAACTAAAACTTGGTGAAGAAGAAAAAAATAGAAATACTACTAATAATACTTTTCAATTAGTTTGGAAAGATTTAAATGAATTAACTAAAATAAATTTAATTCCTGAAAAATTGAAAAAATATTTAATAAAATAATTATGTTAGAAGAAACACTTTCACAGCCAGCTCTAGCAATAGTAAAAAAATATTTAGAATTACCTTTTTCAAATAAAAAAGTAAATTGTCCTTATTTTAATAATAGTCGCCACAAAGTTCGTGGTGGTTTCAGAGCTACTGTTGGCAAAGGTTTACCCGAAGAAATTGTTGAAGAAGCAATCATTGAAAGTTTAAAACAAAAAATTGATCTAGAAAAATTAAATGATGAACAAATAAAAAAATTCCTAGTAGATAATAATTTAGGAATTGATTGTTCAGCTTTGGCTTATTATATTTTACAAGAAGAACTAAAATTTAAAAAAAATAAAAAAATTATTAAACAAATAATTTTTCCTAATACAAAAAATCCTTTTAGAAAATTGATCAATCATTTGCGTCCTGCAGAAAATGTTAGCGTACAAATTTTAAGCCATCCTCAAAATTCACAACTAATAAAACTATCTGAAATAAAACCAGGAGATTTACTGATCATGAATGAAACTGGATTGGATAATAAAATAAATCATATTTTAATAATTACTAAAATTAAATATCAAAATAATCAACCTCAAAATATAACTTATCTTCATTCTTTTCGTTGGCGCACTGATGGTCTATATGATCATGGTGTTAGAAAAGGTGTAATTGAAATAATTGATAATAGTGAAAATTTATTAAACCAAAAATGGTTAGAAAATGAAAAAGAAAATAATGAAAATGAAACTTATTTACATGCCAAAATGGCTAAAAAACTTTTTATAAAAAGATTAAAAGCTCTGTTCTAATAAAAATCACCAGTTAATTGCTGATAATTTTAATTAAATAATTTTTCTTTATTAAAATCAAGAATTAAATTTTCTTGACTTTTTTCTATTTATATTAACTAAATAATCTTAATAACTTGTAAAAAAACACTTTTTTTGTTAATATTGTCAAAGATATGCAATCAATTATATTTAGTGTAGATCCCTTGAAAACAGCTATTGGTTTTAGTTTAGTATCTTGTGTAGTAGCTTTTTTATGGGCTCCCTTTTTAACAAAAATATTATATAAATATAAACTTACTCGTCGTAATGAATATGACGCTACTTTAGCTATGGGAGCTAGAAAAAATAAAACTGGCATCCCAGTTATGGGTGGTTTACTAATAATAATTACTGTAGCTGTTATAACAATAATTTTTAATTGGGAAAGAAAATTTACTTGGGTGCCAATTGGAGTAATGCTTTTATCAGCTTTACTTGGAGCTATTGATGATATAATGAATATCTATGGTCATAAAAGAAGAAACAGAAAAATTTCTCAAGTTTTAAAATTAATTCGTGTACATGCCGACTGGAAACAAAGAGTTTGGTTAGTTATAACTTTACCTTGGTCAATATTTAAACGAGCTTCTATGTGGATTGGTAGTCATCCTGGCAAAGGAGTTTTTGTTCATGAAAAATTAATTTTACAATTTATTGCTGGAGCTATCACTGCTTGGTGGATTTATTTCAAACTTGGTGAACATTGGCAACAAATTAATATTCCTTTTGATGGACTAGTGGATATTGGCTGGTGGATTATTCCTCTTATTATTTTCTTTGTGATGTTTACAGCTAATGCTGTTAATGTTGCTGATGGAATGGATGGTTTGGCTGGCGGTTCTTTAATTATAACTTTTTCAGCTCTTACTATTCTTAGTTGGATTACTGGTTATAATGAAATCATGATTTTGAATGCCACAACTGTAGGAGCTCTTATTACTTATACTTATTTCAATATTAAACCCGCTCGTTTTCAAATGGGAGATGTTGGTTCATTAGGATTAGGTTCCCTATTAGCTATCAATGCTATTGTGATCAATCAAATGTTATTACTTCCTTTTATCGCCTTTATTTTTTATGCTGAATTATTAAGTGTAATTATTCAAATTTTTGGTCGTCATATTTTGGGCAGAAGAATTTTTAAAATGGCGCCAATTCATCATCATTTTGAACTTCGTGGTTGGACTGAAGAAAAAACTGTAATGCGTTTTTGGATAATACATGCTGCAGTAGTTATTTTAGGTATTTGGATTGCTCTATATTAAAATAAAATAAAGATCAAACGAATTTAATAAATTCGTATTCTATTTTTTATGTCGTATTTAAAATTCAAAGAAATTACAATCACTAATTTTTCTGATCAAACTATAAATAACTTTTACAATCAAGGCTATGTTTTTACTAGAATTGAAAAAGGAATAATGAATCAAACTAGAAGTTTACGAATTAACTTAAATAAATTTGAATTATCCAGTGAAAATAAAAGAATTTTAAAAAAAACTAAACATTTACAATTACAAACTATTGACTTACCCTATGATAAATATGATTGGACAATTGGAAAATTAGGTAAAGATTTTTATACTACTAAATTTGGAGATGGTACTTTTAGCGCTAATAAAATTAAAGAATTATTAACTACTAAACATAATTTTAATAAATTATTTAAATACATTATTTTTAATGAAATTAACTCCAACATTGTAAAATCAGAAAATTCCTTACTTTTTACAAAAAATTTTTCAATTCCGTCCCCTTCAACTCAAGATAACATTATAGGTTATGCAATTTGTAAAGAAACTAATGAATTATTACATTACAGTTATCCTTTTTATGATTTACAAACTAAAATAAATAATCTTGGAATGGGTATGATGCTCCAAGCTATTCTTTGGTCCAAAGCTAATCATAAAAAATATATTTATCTTGGTTCAGCACAACGATCAACTGATATTTATAAATTACAATTTTCTGGTCTAGAATGGTTTGATGGTAAAACTTGGCAAACAGATTTAAAAAAATTAAAAAACATTTTGAAATAATTATTAAAATTAAAAATCTGAAATCTAAAAATAAAACAATTTATTCTTCCAAAGCTCAACTAGAGCAAAAAAAAATTCACTTCATCGGTATCTGTGGTGTGGCTATGTCTGCTCTAGCTATTGCTTTTAAAAAAGCTGGTTTTACTGTTACAGGAAGTGATGTAGGTTTTTTCCCCCCAGTTTCTACTAATTTGAAAAAAAATAATATAAATTTTTATCCCGGTTGGCATCCTGAAAACATAGGCAAACCAGATCTAGTAATTGTAGGAAATGTTGCTGGATCAGCTAATCCAGAATGGCTCTATGTTCAAAAAAATAAATTAAATTACAAATCTTATCCTGAAGCGATTGAAAAATTTTGGTTAAAATCAAATTCAATTGTTTGCGCTGGTACTTATGGTAAAACCACAACTTCTGCTCTATTATCTTTTATTCTCACAGAAGCCAATTATGATCCTAGCTATATGTTTGGCGGAATTACAATCAATGATTTTGCCAGTGCTCATTTAGGAAATGGAAATTATTCTGTTTTAGAAGGAGATGAATATAAAAGTTCTCGTTGGGACAATAAGGCTAAATTTTTTCACTATCATCCTACTCACCTACTTCTAACTGATATAAAATGGGATCATGCAGATGTTTATCCAACTGAACAAAGTTATTTTGAAGCTTTTACTAAACTAATAAATTCTATTCCAAAAAATGGGTTGCTTGTAGCAAGTGAAAAAATTTCAAATTTAAAATTACCAAATATAAAATATATTCAATATGGACAAACTGAAAATTGTGATTACCAATATTTTGATATAGAACAAACAAAAAATTATATAAATTTTAAAATTTCTCATAATTCTAAAATTTATAATCTACAATCTCCAATGCTAGGAGAATACATGGCTGAAAATATTACCGGCGCTTTTGCTCTTGCGCATCAAATCGGAATTGAACCAAAAAAAATTATTAAAGCAATTACAAAATTCAAAGGCATAAAAAGAAGATTAGAAAAAAGATATGTTGGACAAGTAACTATTTTTGATGATATTGCTCATTCTCCTGCCAAAGTTAAATCTGTATTAAAAAATTTAAAAAAAATATATCAAAGTCCTTCTGAATATATTTCAAAATCTTTCAAAACAATAAACAAAACAGAAAACATACTAAAACAAACTCAACATCATAATAAAACACGAATTATCTGTATTTTTGAACCTAACGGTGGCAATCGTCAACCAGAATCCATTCCTGGTTATGACAATAATTTTATTGATGCTGATGAAATTATTATTCCTCGTCTTACTAATATCAAACAAGATCCAAATAAACCTCAAAATATAACTGGTCAAGAACTAGCTAATATTATTGCTAAAACTCATCCTAAGGTAAAATATATTGATGATGACAATCAATTAATTAATTATTTAACTAATCATACCGCACAAAATGATCTAATTGTTTTTTGTGGATCACATGGATTTCGGGGAATGATAGATGAATTAATAAAACATTATGAAAATTCCTAAACAAGCAAAAAAAGTTTTTACAGGAAAAATTTTTGATATTTATCAATGGCCTCAAAAAATGTTTGATGGCAGTATAGAAACTTATGAAATGATAAAGCGTAATGGTACTATTGAAGTAATTCCTGTTATGGATAATAAAATTGTTTTAATTTATGAACAACAACCTACCTTAAAAGCTAGTTATAGTGTGATTGGTGGCAGACAAGAAGATAAAGAAACTCCTCTACAAGCTGCTAAACGAGAATTATTAGAAGAAACAGGTTTAGTCTCAAATGACTGGGAGCTTATAAAAAGATTTTATCCTCATAACAAGATGGATTTTAAAATATCTCGTTATATTGCTCGTAATTGTAAAAAAGTTAGTGAACAAAATCTTGATGCTGGAGAAAAAATTATCTTAAAACCAGTAAATTTTAAAAATTTTATGAATATAATCACTGACGAAAATTTTCGTTCTCAAGATCTAACTACTGATATTTTAAAAATGAAATATTTTGGTAAACTTGAAAAATTTAAGAAAAAACTATTTAAAAAATAAAAACGCAGAAAAATTCTGCGTTAAACTGCATAAACCAATTCTCATCTATATTATTTACCCTCATCTACTATTTCAGTTTGAACCTCTTCTCCATTGATTGATGTTACCATGAGAGAAATGCCACAAATATCACATTCTATCACATTTCCAACAGCTAAATTTGGATAACGAGACAAATCAACCTCGTTTTTACATTCTGGACAAATTAAATGCATAGTATTATTATTAATTTATAACTAATCTATAATAACAAAAATTAAATAATATTTCAAGTTTAATCTTTAATATACAAAAATAAATAATTAAAATACAAAATTATATTTTATTATCTATATTTCTATATCTATGAAAACAATCCAAATGCCATATAGTAGACTGTCCCGCGCGCTTGGGTTAGAATATGATGTCTATCTCAAACGCGAGGATCAGCATAAATATGGTTCACACAAAGGAAGATCTATTCCTCTAATGATCAAAAAATATTTCAAAGAAGATAATATAACTAAATTTGTTATCTCTTCTTCAGGTAACGCAGCGATTGCTGCTGTATATGCTGTACAAGCTCATAATAGAAATAATCCTATTAAAATAAAACTTACAATCTTTATTGGTCAAAATATCAATCCTGATAAACTAAAAATTTTATTAACAATTATTAATGATCCTAATATAAAATTAGAACAAGTAGAAAAACCCAAACAAAGAGCTTTTCAAATGGATAAAAGTTCTGAAGCTAAACTATTAAGACAATCAACTGATGATAAGGCTCTAGAAGGTTATTTGGAATTAGCAGAAGAGTTAATTAAAATACCAAACTTATCAGCTGTATTTATTCCCACATCTTCTGGCACAACAGCTGAAGGTTTAGGAAATGCTTTTTTAAATTTTAAAAAAAATATTCAAATTCATATAGTTCAAACTACTTCTTGCCACCCTATGATTGAGATGATAGAAAAAACTAAAACAATCAAAGAAAAATCTTTAGCTGATGCTATAGTTGATAAAATCGCTTATCGTAAAGAAAATGTAGCAAAAATAATTGAACAAACTAATGGTCATGCTTGGATAGCCAGTAATCAAGAAATTAAAGAAGTAATTGAATTAATTAAAAATACTTGTCAAACAAAAATATCTAACAATTCTGCTCTTTCTGTGGTTGGCTTAAAACAAGCTTTAGAAAAAAAATGGAAATTTTCAGGACCAGTAGCTTGTTTAATAACAGGAACATAATTTTATCTTTAATAATAAAAAATTAAATTAAAACTACTAGTGCAGAGCTAGTAGTTTTGAATATCAATAATATTAATAAATTAGCTTAAAATATTCATCCACACTCTTTCCACTTTTTAATCAAAAATTAACTGACAAAAATAATAAAAAATGATAAACTTAATCATACAATAATAATTATTTATTAAAAATTTAATCAATCATCTAAATAAATATTAAACAAAAACAAATATGAATTCACTTAATGATATTCTCACCCAAAAAGCTGATGATCTTTTTGCAGATAATTCTCAAACACTAAATGATGCTGCTGACAATAATACAGAAATTATTGATAATAAAAAACTTGAATCAGTAAATCTAGAACAATTAAAAAAAGCTGTTTATAATTTAAAAGATCAAGTAGATAATATTATTAGAATATTAAACATTGAACAAACAAAAAAATTAGAAATAAAAAATCCAGAAAAACAAATTTTACTCGGTGGAGAAAATATTATTGAAGGTGTATTCAATGGACAAGCTATGATTGGAGCAGATGGTAAAGAATATACTATACCAGCAAATTATGCTAGTAAATCAAAATTAGTAGAAGGTGATCTAATGAAATTAACTATTACTAATAATGGAAATTTTATCTTCAAACAAATTAGTCAAATAGAAAGAAAACGACTAACTGGAGAAGTTATTAGTAATTTTGAAAATAATCAATGGTCAGTATTAGCTGAAGGAAAAACTTATAAAGTTCTTACTGCTTCTGTTACTTTTTTTCGTGGTAAATCTGGAGATCAAGCAGTTATTCTAGTACCAGCTGATGGTAATAGTGAATGGGCTGCAATAGAAAATATTATATCTACATAAATAAAAATCCTCTGATCTTATATCAGAGGATTTTTATTTTATTCTTTTCTTAATGCCTCAATAGGATCAAGTTGGGCAGCTTTTTTTGCTGGATAAATACCAAAAAATAAACCTACAACAGTAGAAAAACCTATAGCCAAAATTATAGAATAAAATGGTATTGAAAATACCCAATTCAAACCATAATTAACAGCTACACAATAAATAATATAAGATAATAAAATTCCAAAAATTATTCCTAAAATACCTCCAGAAAAAGTTAAAAATACTGTTTCAATCAAAAATTGCCATAAAATATTGTTTTTCTTTGCTCCCACTGCTTTACGCAAACCAATTTCAAAAGTTCTTTCAACTACTGAAACATACATAATATTAGTAATTCCTACTCCTCCAACTAATAAAGAAACACAAACCAAAGCTATTAAAAGTAAAGTAATACCTCCGAAAATAATAGTTACCATTTCTTGAATTTCATCCATAGTAATAACTCTAAAATCATCTTTATCTGGATCAGTAATATCATGACGCTCTCTTAAAAGTAACTCAATATCTTTTTTAGTAGTATCAATTTTTTCCATATCAATAACTTTGGTCATAATACCCATAACATAATCAGTTCCTAAAAATTTTTTTTGAATTGTTTTAGTAGGAATATAAACTAAATTATCATAATCAAAACCAAAACTAGCACCTTTTTTTGCTAGCACTCCAACAATTTTATAAGCCTGACCTCTAATATAAACTTTTTTATCTACAGCATAATCCTGACCAAAAAGTTTTTCTTTCACTCCTGCTCCTAAAACCAAAACTTGAGCCAAAGAATCTTCTTCATGATTATTATAAAATCTTCCTTCAGAAAAATTAAATTTTTCTATTTTATCAGCATTAGCTCCATAACCAAACAAATTAACCATTTTGCTTTCTCCTTGATATTTTATAACTTCTTGACCAACAACATAACCATAAGATAATTCTAAATTTTGATGCTTATCAATTTCTTCTAAATCAGAATTTTTTAAAGTAGTGATAGTAACACCGCCTGCCATACTATTACTTCCACCTTTTCCAGGAATTTTCACCTCAATATTGATAGAATTTGGATTATAAATATCTAATTCAGACATCACTAATCCTTCCAAACCTTTACCAGCAGAAATAATAGTAATTACTGAAGCTATACCAATACTAATAGCCAAAATAGTCAAAACTGTGCGTAATTTTTGACGCATAATTGATCTATAAGCTAACTGAATAGTATCTTTAAAAAATATAAAATTATTCATAGCGTAAAGATTCTATGGCATTTAATTTACTAGCTCGTCGAGCTGGAAATATACCAAATATTAAACCTATTCCTATAGAAACTCCACAACCTAATAAAATTGACTGTAAACTTATTACTAAATCCCATTGATAACCAAGATATTGAGCAATTTTTGCTACCAAAATTGAAATCAAAGCACCTAATATTATACCAATAATACCAGCAAAAAAAGTAATCACTACTGCTTCTATTAAAAATTGAAAAATTATATCTTTTGATTTTGCTCCTACTGCTTTACGCAAACCAATTTCTCTAGTTCTTTCTTGTATAGTAGCTAACATTATATTCATAATTCCAAAACCACCAACTACCAAAGCAATTCCTGCAATTAATACTAAAAAATATCTCAAAGCATTTGTTATATTGGAAAGCATTTCCAAACCTTGAGCCATAGAACTAACTTTAAAATCATCAGCTTCACCGGGATCAATATTATGTCGATCTCTCAAAATCATTTCTATACTTTCTACAGCTTTATCAACATTTTCTGCAGTATCAACTTTTGCTCTTATCATACTTACATGATCTATCCCTAAAAGTAATTTTTGAGCTGTACGCAAAGGTACAAAAACTTGATCGTCTTGATTTTGAAATCCACTAACTCCTCTTTTCTTCATCACACCAATAACAGTAAAATTTGTTTTCTTAATCTTTATTTTTGAACCTAAAGGATCTTGATCACCAAATAATCTTTCTTTTACTTCATTTCCTAAAACAACCACTCGAGCTAAACTTTTTTCTTCTTCCTCAGTAAAAAATCTACCCCAAGATACTTCTGTATCTTCTACTTGTAAATAACTCTCATTAACTCCACTAAAAGTAGTATTAACTACTAGATCATCTTTATTAAAAGTAGCATTACCACTTACATACATGTTAAGAGCTTCTATACATTTACAACCATGTTTAATAATTTCTTCTCCATCTTCATATTTAAGTGTAGTAACAACAATTCCCATTACAAAAGCTGGAGGAGCATTTTCTTCTGAACCACCAGGTAAAACTCCAACTAAATTAGAACCAACACTTTTAACTTGATTCAAAATAAGACTTTGAGCTCCAGCTCCAACTGACATTACAATGATCACAGACATAATACCAATAATAATTCCTAACATTGTCAAAGCTGAACGCAATTTACTATGCTTCATTGTTTGAAGAGAGCTGTAAATATATTCTTTAATATTCATAACTATTATTTTATCAATTCTCCATTATTACTAGCCATTTGTCTATTTTTAACTAATTCATCAGAAACCAATAAACCATCTTTCATTTTTAAAATTCTTTCTGCATGTTCAGCTGTATATTTTTCATGAGTAACTAAAATAATAGTATGTTTTTGTTTTAAATTTAAATCTTGCAAAATTTTCATTATTTGTAAACCTGACTTAGAATCTAAATTGCCTGTTGGTTCATCAGCAAAAATAACTGAAGGTTCATTAACCAAAGCTCGAGCAATAGCAACTCTTTGTTTTTCTCCACCTGATAATTGATTTGATAAATTATTTATACGATGAGATAATCCCACAGATTCTATAGCTTTTTTAGCTTTAGCAATTCTTTCTTGTTTTGGAGTATTATTATAAAAAAGTGGTAACATCACATTATCCAAAACAGAAGTTCTAGGTAATAAATTGAAAGATTGAAAAACAAAACCAATTTTTTTACTTCGCATTTCTGCTAAATAATCATCATCCAAAGTACTAACATCTATATTATCAAAAAAATATTTTCCTTCAGTCAAAATATCCAAAAATCCTAAAATATTCATAAGTGTAGATTTACCTGAACCTGAAGGACCCATAATAGCTACAAATTCACCTTTTTTAATTTCAAAATTTAAACCAAATAAAACTTTAGTAATCACTTCATCGTTTTCATATTGTTTTTTTAAATTTTCTACTTTTATTAAAGCTTCCGACATATAAAAATAAACAAAATTTTATTAAGATGTTAAACATTCCCAATCTTCCATTTGTTCTAAATAATTATTTTTAATTTTTTCAAAATATTTTTTAGATGCTTCATATTCATTAGGAATAATTCCTTCTAAAATTGCTTCTTCAATAGCTTTCTTAATCTTGCCCACTGTTGGTCCTGGTTTAAGTCCTGCTAATTTCATTATTTCTTCACCACGCAAAGGTGATTGAAAAGCTCTTAATTTATCTTTTTCCCTTACCTCTTCTATTCTTTTTTCTAAATAATCGTAATTTTTTAATCTTTTTTCCAATTTTGCTGGATTGCCAGTAGTAATATCACTCCGACATAAAATCAATAAATCTTTCAAATCATCTCCTAAATTTACAATTAACCTTCTCACTGCGCTATCAGTTACTCCTTCATCCATAAGATTAATTGGTTGTTGATGCCAACGAACTAATTTTGCTACATAATCACTTTCCTCTTTACTAAAATGTAATCTTTTACTAATTATTCTAACAATTTTTCTACCTAAATGTTCATGCATATCAAAAGTCCAACCTCTACCACTAACAAATTGTTTTGTTCCTGGTTTACCAATATCATGCAATAAAGCAGCAAAACGCAATAAAGTATTATTTGTTTTTTTTGCCACATTATCTACTACTTTAAAAGTATGTTCTAAATTATTTTTATGATGTTGTCCATAAATTTCCTCTACTTCATTTAAAGCATCCATTTCCGGTAAAAACATAGATGAAAGACCAGTTTCATATAAAATTCTTAAACCTATAGATGGTTGCTCTGTTTTTAATAATTTAAATAATTCTTCTTTTATTCTTTCTGCTGAAACAATTTTTAATCTTGAATAATTTTTTTTCAAAGCTTCATAAGTATTAGCTTCAATAGAAAATCCTAATTGAGCAGCAAAACGAGCCGCTCGAATCATACGAAGCGGATCTTCTGAAAAAGTTTCATTAGGATCAAGTGGAGTACATAAAATTTTATTTTTCAAATCTTCTTGTCCATTAAAAGGATCAATTATTTTTCCTAAATTACCTAAACTACCAATTTTTTGAGCCATAGCATTAACTGTAAAATCTCTTCTTTTCAAATCTTCTGCTAAACTAGTAGCTGTTACTATTGGTTTACGAGAATTTCGTTCATACTTTTCTGTTCTTGCACCAGCAAATTCTATTTCCAATTTTTTTATTTTATTACCATTTTCATCTTCTTCAGTGAAAACATAACGAGCAGTATCAAAATCTGGAAACTCTATTAAACTGCCTACTTCTTTTAATTCTTTATCCAAAGCTTTGGCAAATTTTAAACCTACCTTTTCTCTTGATGAATCTTCAAGACTTTGTGAACAAGCTACTACAAAATCAATATCTTTTTTTTCTTTTATACCTAAAAGATTGTCACGAACAAAACCACCTACAACATAAACATCTACTTTTTGTAATTTAGCTACTTTATAAATTTTAGAGAAAAGTTTTTTATTCTCCATAATAAAATTATTCATTAACAGATAAAATAACTTCTTGTCCTTCGTTTAAACCTGATTTAACTTCAATCAATCCCCCATCACCTCTCAAACCAGTAATAATTTCTTTTTCTTTTACTTTTCCATCTTCCAACACACGAACATATTTTGATCCATCATTTCTATTAAAAACTGTACGAAGAGGAATATAAATTACATCTTTTTCTTCTGCTGTAAAAAATATAACATCAGCAGTCATACCATTCAAAATTTCTTTTTCAGATAATTCATTCAAAGAAACTGTAACTTTATAATAAGTTACATCCTGAATTACTGTTTCACCTTTTTCTATTTCTGAAACTATCCCAGTAAAATTTATTTCATCTCCATAAGCATCAAGTTTAATCGTAGCAGTATTATGTAAAGAAATTTTTACAATATCTGTTTCTGGTATATCAACTTTTATTTCAAAATGAGGACTTATCAATTTAGCCACAACATCTTGACTTGTTACATATTGACCAACTTTACCATTAATTTTACCTATCACTCCATCAACATAAGCTCTAACTAAAGCTTTATTATAATTAGCCTGAGCTTGAATTAAATTAGCTTCTGATTCTTTAACAACTGCCTGATAACTTAAAACATCTTCTATTCTAGGTGGATTCTTAGCATCAGTATAGCTAGCCTGAGCTTGATCAACAATTGCCTGAGCAGCAGCTAAATCTGCTTCTCGTTTTATTTTTAAATTTTCCAAATTAGCTACTGCTTTATCATAAGCAATTTTATAAGTGCTAAAACTATTTTTTGCATTATTTACTAATTGTTCTTGATTTATTAAATTACTATATTGAAGAGAAACACTTCCTCTCACATTCTGAATATTATTTTTCAAAACTGTTAATCCTGACTGAGTCAAATTACCAATTGGCATAGTATTATCAAGCACTTCACTAACAGTAAATAATAAATTTTTCATATCAAACAAAGCATCTTTACTAACAACCAACGCCCAATCAACTTTTTCATGCGAAGAATCAACTGTTAATTGATTAATAATTTCATCTGCATCATACTTAGTAGATTTAGCTGTATAATATCTTGATTCGGCTTGATTTAATTTAGAAGAATCTAAAGCAGCTAAAACATCTTCAAATTCATCATTAGCCAAAGTATTATCTATTCCTAAAATATTATCTGATTCCGTAAGTCCATTACCAAGTACATATTGAACTGTATTCAAAAGAGCAATAGTACTATTATATGCATCTTTTACAATTTGACTATCTTCTCCTCCTTCAGCTAAATTTAAATTTACTTCAGCTGTTTTTACTACTGATTCAGCTTCATTGAGATAATTATCATATTGTGCTTTTACCTGTTCATAACTAGCCGCTGCTTGATCTAATTTTGATTCTAAACTAATTAAATACTGATCAGTTTGTCCAGCCAAAAGTTTATCAAGATTAGCTTGAGATCTACTCAATCCAGCCTGAGCTTGACTTACTCTAGCTCCAAGCTCAGTTAAATCTAATGACATTATAATTTCACCAGCTTTCACTTCATCATTTACTTTTTTGTAAATTTTAGTTATTTTACCAACTGTTTCAAAACGCAAATCTAATTCATCGGCTGATTCTACATTACCAGTAGCATCTACTGTTTGAATCAAAGTCCCTTTCATAACTTTTACAGTTTCATATTGTGGATCTTGATTAGCTTTGTTAATTAAATTATAAATAATTAAACCAATAAAAAAAATCCCCAAAATAATATAAAATTTTTTATTTTTATACCATTTTTTATTTTTAATATTTATTACTTCTGATTCCATATAAAAAATCAATTAATTTATTTTATTTAATTCTTTAGAGATAAACGACATCATTTTCTTGACTTGTTGAGTAGGAATAAAAATTATTGCTCCATTTTTTTCCATAACTAAAAAATTATCTCCTGATTTTATTTTTAATTTTTCTCTAATTTTTTTGGGAATTACTACTTGCCCTCTTACTCCCATGACTGTAACTCCACAAAGATCTTTTTTGTGAAAAAAATCATTATTTTTTGTCTTTTTCATAAAAAATAATAAGTATGTTAAATCATACTTATCATATCATTTAATAATTCCCTAGTCAACTTTTCTTATAAATTTTGCAAGAAATCTTTAAAGATTTTACTAGGATTTTTTTTACTTTCCAAGCATTGATAAATCATTTTTGCAAATGGTGTTTGAATATTATATTTTTTTGATAATTTTATTAAACATTTAGTTGCCTCAATTCCTTCCACTACTTGTTTAACTTTTTTTATAGCTTGTTCTTTGGGTATATTTTTACCTAAATATTCACCAAAAGTTCTATTACGACTATCATCACAAAGTGAAGTTCCAATCAAATCACCTATACCTGCCAATCCATAAGCAGTTTTTCTCTTTCCTCCCATAGCTTGTATGAGATCAGCCATTTCTTTAATAGCTAATGTTAATAAAGCTGCTTTGGTATTAAGACCATAACCAAGTCCATCACACATTCCAATGGCAATAGTATATACATTTTTGAAAGAACCTCCTACTTCTACTCCAATTATATCATTACAAGGAATAAGTTTTAAATAATTATTATTCATTACTTCCATAACTTTATTTACAACAGAATGTTTTTTACTTGCTACATTCATAACTGTATATTGATGTAAAGCAATTTGTTTGGCAACAGCTGGACCAGAAATAGTTGCAACATTACCTTTTAAACTAGGTCTTACATGTTTAGCTATTAAAGAAGTTACAAAAGACAAAGTTTTGGGATCCAAACCTTTTGAAACATCTACTAAAATAGCTTTATCTTTGATATTTTTTGCTACAAAAGAAACTATATTTTTCATCACATTACTAGGTACAGCAAAAAATATCATATCAGCATTATTCAAAGCCTCAGTAATTTTAAAACAAGCTTTGATATTAGAAGATAATTTTATACCTGGTAAATATTTTTTATTCTCTTGGAACTTTTCTATTTGTTTCAAAGGATCAATATCCCCCTCCCAATTCCATAAATTTACTTTATGACCATTTTCAGCCAAAACTTGAGCAATTACTGTTCCCATATTTCCCGCTCCTAATACTGCAATTATTTTTTTTATTTTTATTTTTTGCATAATTAAATAAGTTAAATAAAAAATAATATAATAAAACCTAAAAATATTCTATAAATTACAAAAGGTAAAAAACTATATTTTTTAATTATTTTAATTAAACCCCAAACTGCGAACAAACCACTCAAAGCTGAAAAAATAAATCCCACCAATAAAATCAAAAAACTTTCTGAAAAACTTCCACTTTGAATTAAATCTAATAAACCTTTTCCTCCTGCCAAAGCAATAATTGGCACACTCATTAAAAAAGAAAATTCCGCAGCAGAAGTTTTATCAAATTTAGAAAACAATCCAGCTGTCATAGTAATACCTGAGCGTGAAGTACCAGGAATCAATGCTAAAACTTGAGCACAACCAATAAATAAAGATTGCTTCCAACTAATTTGCTTTAATGTTTTTTTATTTTTTTCTTTTCGCGCATAAACATCTGCTATCCATAAAACTATTCCCCAAAATATCAAACTAAAAGCAACTACCTTTACTGAACGAAAACTATTTTCTAACCAATCACCAAAGAAAAAACCCACAATACTCGCTGGAATTATACTTAATAAAATTAAATTTCCCAATTTCCTATTTTCTTTTTGATTTTTATAAAAATGAGGATTTGTTAATAATTTTTGATCTTCCATTTTTGCAGGAAAAATAAAAGAAAGATAACTTTTTATTATACTCCATAATTTTGATCGAAAATATACTATAACAGCAACTAAAGTTCCCAAATGTAAAACCACATCAAAAGCCATACCCTGATCTAATAAACCAAACAATTTAGGAAATAAAATAAGATGTCCAGATGAAGATACTGGTAAAAATTCAGTCAAGCCTTGTATTATTCCCAAAATAATTGCTTGTACAAAACTCATAATTAAATAATTAATTCACCTCAATTATACCATAAAATTTAATTTTTATTTAGTTTGTAAATTCTATCTTGACAAAAAGTAAAAAAAAGATAAAATAATAAATATCATCTTATCTAATAGTGGATAAGATATTAAAAATCTGCTAAAAAGTAGAAAGGAGGAAAAAATGAACAAGAGAGAAAAAGTTCTTTTATCAATGACTCTTTTAGGAACAGCGATTTCTATAAGTGCGATATTTATAAAATCGCTGGGAATAGTGTTGTTTATTGCAGCACTTTTGGCTATTATTTCTTTTGGGTTATTTTTCTGGAAATTTCCCAAAAGACCAACAAAAGAGATGAATTTAACTCAGATAATTGTTTCCTCCACTATTATGTTGTCTGGCACAGTGGTAGCTATAAAAATAGCTGAAGTTCAAGAGTCCACAACATTGGGAATAATTATCTTCAGTTTATTCTGGACTTCGGGAATTGGTCAAATTCTGACCGAAATCAAAAAACCTTAGCCAGAATAATTCACCTCTCTTCTTACTTCTCTCTTTCCAACCCGGCATCGTTTCTATTTTAGATTCGATGCCGGTCCAAACATTTTTTTAGAAAATATTTTTATAAAAAAATGTTAATAAAAAATCATCTTTATATAAAGGTGATTTTTTGTTT
>JAAZJX010000041.1 GCA_012800155.1 Candidatus Magasanikiibacteriota bacterium | reverse complement strand
TACTAATTAAAAATGGTTCGCCTTATTCAAAATACATTGTTAATTAAGAGTGAAAAAATAAGTAAAATTAAATTAAAAATAAAAAATAGTTCTAAATAATGTTTTGACATAAAGTCGGGACAGATTTTAATTTTATCCGATAACAGTGTGTATGCGGTTACGGTTTCCCTGATGGCAAGATAATATCTTTGCTACGTTCGGAATCGCACTTTTTCTAACAAACACCACAAATCGCAAAAAAGTTTTCTTCACATTTTTTAATTTGCGCGCGCTGGATTTTTTCTCCTAAAAGGAAAAGAAAACTATTTTGTGGGGTTCTGCTCTGAACGAGCAGAGCGGCGAGGCTTTGCTTCGACTCGGGCGTGGCAGAATTTTCCCCATACTCCCTCTTCGCCTCACCCTCGCTTGGGCTGGCGAAAATTTTTGTGGCGGGCTTACAATCTTTTTCCTTGCCCTTTCTTCCCTGCGCGGAAAAGGTTAAGGAATTTCCTAAAATACATAATCCTATTTTGGGATTATACCATGTTAGGATATACAATACAAATAGATATGAGCAAATCTATATTCACAAAAGATTATAAAGAAATAATAAATCGCCTAAAACAGGCGAGGGTTGATGCTGGATTTTCTCAACAAGTGGTGGCAGATAAGCTCGGAAAGCCGCAATCTTATGTTTCAAAAATTGAATCTGGCGAAAGACGGCTTGATGTTGCCGAAGTAAAAAAGTTTGCGGAAATTTATAAAAAAGAAATTTCGTATTTTATCAAATAGTATGAAAAAAATAACAAAAAAATTTTATCTGAAATTGGGTATATCTGAAAACGATATTTTGGCTATCAATAAAGAACTATCGCTTAACGCGGGGCTTAAGTTGAGTCCATTTGCTAGGTCTCGTCGTGCCGAAATGTTAAAAGAAGCAATAGCATTTCCGAAAGGTAAAAATCAAGAAAAAAGAAAAATAACCAAAATTTACAAAAGCGGTAATTTTATAATTGCCGTTGGCAAGCCCGGGAAAGAAGCTGCGCCAGATTTCAAACAGAAACATTATATAACAGGAGAAACTATGAATAATAAAAATGATATGAACCCTTTTATAATGATAAATGGGAAAAAGGTTGGTAATGACTTAACTTTTGGGACGTTATTTGAACAAATTGAACATCTTATGCGAGCAGATATGTTTGGGTTAGAGCTTTTAGGTATGCTTATATTCCGAATGGCTTTTATGTTGGATCACAACCGGAACCAAGAAAATAAATGGAGATATACTCCGCCGAAAAGAACTTTAGCCGTTCTTAAAAAACGCCTTCCTGAAGTTGGCGGCGTTCCCGTTGATGTGTTTTTATATTTTCTAGATGTTCTAGCTCTTAATGAAGATGTAAAGATGCACACATTAGGGTATGAAAACGCACAATACGATTATGGACGAGTAAATACTCTGCTGACCTTTGCTCATCTAGTAGCGGTTTTATTAAATCGCCGATCCCTCGCAAAATTTGCTGGTGCTTTTGCCCGACCGCCTTCTGGTATGGCGCCACTTCCAAAAATCAAAGGCCTTTTTGAAACTTATCCTCTTTTATCGCCGGACTTTCGTTAATTTTCAATTCTTTTTCGTCCTCTAAATAATTTGTGTTCTGGCGCAATAAAACCATTCGCTAAGCGAGTATTTATAATATCGCAGTATTTTTTGTCTATTTCGGCGGAAATAAATTGACGATTTAAATTTCTGCATACATCTATTTCAGCACCGCTACCACCAAAAAGTACCAAAACTATATCTTTTGGTTTTGTTGCCGCTTTAATTAACATTTCTGTTAGTTTTTGTGGGATTTGGCAAGCGTGATATGTTTTTTCTTTGCTAACATTTTTTACGAGATTAAACTCAAACCAAGAATAAGGCATTCTTCCTTTTGATCCGTTTGCTAAATTATGACGGATTCTTTTGTCTGTCGGATTTTTGTATGGTAAAGCGACCTCGTCTTTGAAAAATTTATTATTATTGCTTTTTCTAACATGAAGTATGCTTCGGTGTGCTGTTGTAAATCTTCTTGGCGTGTGTCCTACATTCGTATTATAAACCCAGACATATTCGTTGACATACGGAAATTGTAAATCTAAATACTTAACACGGAGATGAGCGTTTTGTTGTGGATAATTGAGCATAAAAAGATTGCCGTCGTTTTTAAGAACGCGCATCGATTCCTTGGTAAGTTCTATATACCAGTTTATATAGTCCTCGAATTTTTTAGTATAATTATTTTTACCGTACTTAATTCCAACATTATAATCTGGATCTCCAAAAACCATATCTACGCTATTATCGGGCAAATCTTTCAAGACATGCATTATATCGCCGTTATAAACTTTGTTTAGATAATTATTGATATTGCCTTTTTCTTGAGAATTATTTTTAGAAGGCAGAACAAAGGTTTGGAGTGGTTGGATTGTTTCGCTGGTTTTGATTACATCAAATAAAACTCCTTGCAAAGAAAAATCTTGACCTTTTTTTACTATAATTGGTTGATAATTTTTATTTGCTGGTTGTAGTCTTACATGACCCTTTTCTTTATAAAAAGTTTTGAGCGTTGCCTCATTTCCATTAAGAAGTGCGACCACTTTTTCTCCGTTCTTGGCTATATTTTGTTTTTTAATTAAAACAGTGTCCCCGTCATTGATGTTTTCATCAATCATACTATCGCCCTGTACGCGTAGAGCATATACTTCGGTAGCTCTCGGTAATTTATTTTTAGGAACGACGATTGATTCTTTGTTTTCAATAGCTTCTATTGGTTGACCAGCGGCAATAACACCCAAAAGAGGAATTTTTACTAACGACTCCTTTTTGGAAATACTAATTGCGCGTGCTTTGTTTTCTAACTTTTCTAAATATCCAGCCCTTTTTAATTTTGCAACATGGAAATGGGCAGTTGAAACAGAGGCGAGTTTAAACTTTTTTTGTATTTCTTCAAGAGAGGGAGCATATCCCTTATTTTTTGAATAAGTTTTAATGAAGTCAAAGACCTCTTTTTGTTTTTTGGTAATCATAGGCTTGTTTTATTCTTATACTTAAAGTATAATAGAAAAAAAGTAGAAAATCAATAACAGAGTTATCCACATATTTTATGGCAAGGACTATTTATTCAGAAAAAGTCGATTTGATAATAAAGGCCCGTGAGGCCATGCTTTCTGCTATTCAAATTTATAATAATCCACTCATCTCTTTCAAAACCGAGAGCTTTATTGTTCTTTCGCTAATTGCTTGGACATATCTTTTGCATGCCTATTACAGAGCAAAAGGAATTGATTATCGTTATTTTTCAAAAAGTGGTAGGCGCAAAAAATATGTCAAAAACTCCGACGGGAGCATTAAGTTTTGGGACTTGAAAGAATGTATTTCAAAAACTGATTGCCCTCTTGATAAAAATACTACGAATAATCTTAACTTTTTGATTGGGTTACGAAATCAGATTGAACATCGCAAAGCTAGCGGATTAGATTCCTATCTGTCCGCCCGTTACCAAGCGTGCGCACTAAACCTCAATTTTTATCTTAAAGCGTTATATGGAGAGAAATATGGCCTTGATAATAATCTGGCGTTAAGTTTGCAATTCTCCGAGCTGGATTATTCTCAATCAAAGGTTATTAAGGATAAAGAGGGTTTTATTCCTCAAAATGTAATTTCTTATGTTGCAGATTTTGACAGCAAGCTTTCTGAAGACGAAATCAAGAGTGATAAATTCGCTTACCGTCTTTTGTTTGCAAAAGTTCTGGCGAAACGAAAAGGGCAAGCAGATCGTGTAATTGAGTTTATCGATCCTAAGTCGGATTTAGCAAAAAATATTTCAAAAGAATACTGGATAAAAGAGGAAACCGAGAAACAGAAATTTTCAGCAACATTAGTGATTCAAAAAGTTAAAGAGGCTGGATTCAAAAATTTCGGGATGTATCAACATACTCAATTTTGGAAGAAACATGATGGGAAAAATCCAAACAAAGGTTTTGGCGCAATGGTTGTAAAAACTTGGTATTGGTATCAGAATTGGATTGATTATATAATAGGGGAATTAGGGAAGAAATAGTTACCGCTGCAAAAATTTCTGTTAGTCCAAGCGAAGGCGAGACGGAAAGGGGGTGTGGGGGAAGGAATTTTTGTCTGTCTACCGAAGTAAAGCTTCATTGCTCTATTCGTTCAGAGCAGAACCCAGTAAAATTTTTTCTTTTGGAAGAATTTTTTGATGGCACGCACAAATTAAAAAATGTAGAGAGAACTTTTTTTGCTGGACAGCAAGCGTCAGTGAATAATGGCAAGGCGAAGTGTTAGTTTTGCTCAAAGAAATTTCGCGTAAAGTTCAGAATATTTCACACTTGAACTTACTTGCACTCTTTTAATAGTATGGTATAATCTTAGTAATAATTAATATCCATTATTTTCTTATCCTTCTTATCTTACGATTTGATAGGCAAAGAAAAAATGGTTGAAAAATATGACACAAGATTGGTCACAAATAACAACGCAAGCACTATATGATGCTTGGGAAAGTGTATTACTTTTCCTTCCTGATTTA
>JAAZJX010000040.1 GCA_012800155.1 Candidatus Magasanikiibacteriota bacterium | reverse complement strand
ATTTTATTTAATTCATTATTTTATTTAATTCATTATTTTATTTAATTCATTATTTTATTTAATTCATTTTCAAATTTCTTATCTGTCCCAAACCCTCTATATGAAGAGGGACGGGTGATTCAGTAGGATCTTTTTCTAATTCTAATTGAATTTTTACCACTCTAACATCTATCACTCTAACTGGTTGAGCCAAAGGTGATTGTGTTCCAGAATAATTTTGATCAAAATATTGAAAAATTGGTACATTTTTTTCTAAATTTACTACATTATGCGCTAATTCTTTAACAATCTCATTATCATTAGAATATGTTAAAGGATTACCCGAAGGTTTTGTTACTCCTTTTTTTAAAGTTCCATTTTCTAACCAATAACGAACTCTTTCTTTACTATGATCAACATCAATATTAGCATAAAAAATTATTTCATAATTATTAGCTTTAGCAATCGCATAAGCGCCCAAGCTTGATTCTTCTGCCCGACGAATATCATCTACAAAATTTTGTATTGCCTGACGCCCTTCATTTTGAGTAGTCAATTGTTCCCAAATAATTGCATTATATCTCAAACCATGAATAATAAACCACGAAGAACCCAAAACAACCAAAGAAAAAATTGCTATTGCTACTAATAATTCTAATAAAGTAAATCCTGAATTATTCAAATTTCTTTTTAAAATAAATTTTTTTAATTTACTAATTTTAGTAAACATAAAATTACAAAGAAACTAAATCCATACCAAAAATTAAATCATTTTTAACATTAATTGTATCCAACTTAGGCTGATAACCACTTCGCAAAACTTCTACATTATAAAGACCTTCTGTCAAAGCTCCAAAATATGCCTGACCCGGCGGAGTACAACTAGTAATATAACTAATATTAATATCTGATACTATTGGTGTAAAATCATTATTATTAGTAGTTAAAAATAATTTATAACGTAAATATTGACTATTATTATGAACCTCATTGATAGCAATATTTTCTGTATTATAATAACTTTCACTTGTGCCATCTGGACCAAGAAAATTCCATTGTTCAGGAGTGCTTGTATTACTAGTAGCAATTTGAAATCTTACTCCATTTTCTCCCACACCTTCTAATTGAGAAAATGGTTCCCAATTCAAATTAACAAAATTGACTGGTAAACCAAAATCAAAAACTGATGATTCTAAACTTCCTTCAAAAACATATTTTCCTTGTAATTGTAATAATTTTAAATCTCCTGCTGGATTATTAACTTCTATCTTGCCATCATCTGACCAATATTTAGTTTCATCAAGAAAATCTTGTTGACCAATCCCTCCAGACCAATCTGTTTGTCTAATAAATCCTACACCAGTTTCTTTATTTTTTTCATAACCCTCTGAATAAACTTTAACTTGAGCATTAGATAATGGCTGTTTAGTAATATTATCACGCACCAAAACCAAAAGTGAATTTGCTGTATTTGGTCCTAAAATAAGTTGTGTACTTTGTTCCATTCCCGGTAATAAAATTAAAGGAGAAGCTGGAATACTTCCTAAAACATCATAATTATTAGCATATAAATCATAAATATCCCATTCTAAATTATTAAATAAATAATTTCCTGAAGCATTAGTATGAATTGTAGAAGTAAATTTTAAAATTTCTGGTTCAGTTCCTCTTAGTTTAGAACCAGCTAAAGTAATTGAAGCATTAGCCACTGGCTGACAAATACTATTTATAGTATTAAGATTAATTGAAGATATTTTATCAATAGAAAAACTAATTTCAGAAACATTTTGTGCTTGCACTGAAGCTGGAGGTTTTATTGGATAAGGATTTTCAATACTAGGAGATAAAGTTTGATCAGTAGTATAACCAGGTTTAGAAACTGTAATATGATAAACATCCATACCTTCTCCTAAATCTAATAACTTGACCATTCCTTCATTATCTGTAAATTCAATCAAATCAATAGCTGGATTAGTTGAAGTAGCTACTACTTGTACTGAAGCGCCTTGAACTGGTCGAGCATCTGCATCAAAAACTTTTATAAACAAAGCTCCATGTGTAGGATCACCTTCTAATAATTTTGGTGACACATAAGTAATTACTGATAATGGTTCTTGTTGAGAACAATGACTACAAATTACATCAATCTGTACCATTTTATAATCTGCAGGAACTAAATCTTTTGGTTCCCCATCAATAGTCCCATCAAAAGGATCATCAATATTTCTAATAGTACGAGTAATTAAAAAATCAATATCATTTCTTCTTATAGTTTCCGTTTTAGTAAGCACTCCTGCCGGACTACCATTGATAATTCCCACATCATAAAAAGATAAATTGCGAATAATTTCTATTTGTTCATTTAAAATAGAAGATTCCAAAATTCTTAATCTTGATTGATAAACTACTTTAAAAACATATTGAATACCACTATAAATACCAACAGCAAAAACCACAAAAATAGCCACTGCAATCATGACTTCTAATAAACCAAAACCTTTTTTATTTAACATAAAACAAAAACTGCAAAATATAAATAAAATAAATTATATTTTGTAATTATATTATACCATTTTTTTATTTAATATAATAATTTTTTAAACTAATAAGTTATTAATTATAAAATAATCAATTATTATTATCTTTTATACGCAACTTGACTTTTTCTTAAAAATCACTCATAATAGGCACATTATAATTATATTTTGTTAGCTAAATTTTAATTAAAAATTATGTCATATACAACTAAAAAATTAGAAAAATCTCAAATTGAATTTACTATTACTGTCAAACCTCAAGATTATGAAAAACATTTAAAAAAAGCTGCTCAAAGAATTTCTACTCGCACCAAAATTAAAGGTTTTCGTCCGGGTAAAGCTAGTTATGAAATAGTAAAAAAAGAAGTCGGAGCCATGAATATTTTAAATGAAGCTTTGGAACAAATTGTTCAAGAAAGTTTTTATCAAGCAGTAAAAAAAGAAAATTTAGATACTATTGGTATGCCAAAAATAAAAATAGATAAAATTGTTCCTGATAATGATCTTGTTTATCAAGCTATTGTAGCTCTCCTACCAAAAGTAAAACTTCCTGATATAAGCAAAATAAAAGTAGAAAAAAAAGTTAAACCCGTAGAAGAAAAACATATTGATGAAGTAATAGAAAATCTTCGTAAAATGCAAGCCAAAGAAATTATAAAAAATGATAAAAAAACTACAGCCGAAGATAAACTAATTATTGATATGGATATGTTTTTAGACAATGTACCAATTGATGGTGGACAAGCCAAAGATTATCAAGTGTATTTAAGTGAACCTCATTATATTCCTGGTTTTGACAAGCAATTGATTGGTCTCAGCAAAGATGAAGAAAAAGAATTTGAATTAAATTTTCCCAAAAATCATTATCAAAAACATTTAGCTGGAAAAAATGTAAAATTCAAAATTAAAGTTAAAGATATTTATGAAAGACAATTACCTGAATTATCAGATGAATTAGCAAAAAATCTTGGTCAAGAAAGTTTAGCTAAATTACGAGAATTAATTAATTCAAATTTAATTAAAGAAGCTGAAGATAAAGCAAATCAAAAAGCAGAAATAGAAATTTTAGATGCAATTATTGAAAAAACTAATTTTGAAGAAATACCTGATGTTTTAATTGATGCTGAAAAAGAAAAAATGTTTTATGAATTGAAAAAAGATTTAGAAAGAAATGGAATAGCAATTGAACAATATTTAAGTGATATCAAGAAAAAAGAAAAAGAACTTTTTGATGATTTCAAAGATCAAGCAGAAAAACGCGCCAAAGCTGCTTTAATTTCTCGTCAAACTGCAATAGAACAAAATATTCATATACATGATGAAGAAATAGATAAGGAAATAAAAATGATGGAACAAATGTACAAAGAACATCCAGACTTTTTAGAAAATCTCAGAAAACCAGAAGTTCGTGATACAATTGCTATGACTATGCAAAATAGAAAAGTAATTCAATGGTTTAGACATAAAATTCTTGGAGAACCTCTTGCTGAAGATGTAATTCATAAACATGATGATGAACATAAACAGAAAGAAAAATAAAATATATTAAAAAACTGCTAACTATAAACTAGCAGTTTTTAATTTTCAATTATCATTCCCCTCCCCACCTATTTTCTTTTGTCATTCCCGTTCTCCTTTTGTCATTCCCGTCCCCGCCTACGCGAGGATAAACTCCGGTGAGAATCCAGTAAAATAAAAATTAAAAAAACAAATAAAATATAGATTAAAAGAATAATGTTTTATTAAAAAATTAATTAAGATGTTATAGATTCCCGCCTTCGCGGAAATGACAAAAAAAATAATAATTCCCCCCTTGCTCGTTTCGCTAAAGGCGGAAGAAATTATTCCCCCCTTGCCTGTCTCGCCGTAGCTTTAGCGGAGGCGGAACCTGTCTCGCTGAAGATGGAAAAAGTTTTTTATTCCCCCCTAGAGGGGGGTTGGGGGGTGTTGGTCGGTCTCGCCGTAGCTTCAGCGGAGGCGGAGGGGTTCCTATTTATTCCCCCCTTAAGGGGGGTGAAGGGGGGTGTTGTCCAATAATAAATTGTCAATACTCTTCTTGTCATTCCCGCGACTGTGTGTCGCTGAAGCTTTAAGCGAAGGCGCAAAGCGGGAATCTATTCAAGGTGGGAATCTAT
>JAAZJX010000039.1 GCA_012800155.1 Candidatus Magasanikiibacteriota bacterium | reverse complement strand
TATTATATCATTTTTTTGGGATTTTGTCAAGATTTTTGTTAAATTTAGCTAATTTATCATTTTATTTAATTGTTTTTTGGTTTTTTTGCTAGGAAGGGTTGCTTTTTTGAATTGAAAGTGTATAATAGATTTCCTTTATAAAACTATGAATCAAGAAAAAAGATTTTATATTTTAACTTTAGGATGCCAAATGAATAAAAACGATTCAGAAAGAATTGCTAGTTTTTTAGTGGATTTTGGTTTAAAACAAACTACTAAACCAGAAAAAGCTGATGTTTTATTAATTAATACTTGTAGTGTTAGAGAACATGCTGAACAAAGAGTTTTTGGTTTTATTCATAATTGGAATAAATTTAGAGAAAATAAACCAAATTTAATTATTGGAATTACTGGTTGTTTGCCAGGTCATGATAAAGATGAAAAAATTAGAAAAAAATTTGAAAAAGTTGATCTTTATTTTCCTATTATTGATTTACCTAATTTACCAGAAAAATTAAATAAAATTAATTCGGAATTATTTCCTTTAGAAAAAAGTAAACAATTATCTGAGTATTGGGAGTATGAGCCTATTAGACAAAATAATTTTTCAGCTTCAATTACTATTCAAAATGGTTGTAATAATTTTTGTACTTATTGTATTGTGCCTTATTCTCGTGGTCGAGAAAAAAATCGTCCTTTGAAAGAAATTTTAGAAGAAATTAAAAAATTAGATAAAGAAAAATTTTTACAAATTGATTTACTTGGTCAAGTAGTAAATAATTATCAAGCGCCAGATCCAGAAAATTTTTCTTTAAATAATCCTTATCAAGAAAAAGATCATTTTGCAGCTTTACTTTGGGAAGTAAATCAAATTGAGGGAGTAAAAAGAATATTTTTTACTGCGCCAGATCCTCAGTATTTTAATGATTGGCAAATAGAGGCTTTGACTTTACCCAAGATGATGAATTATTTACACATTCCAGTACAAAGTGGTGATAATAAAATTTTGAAAAAAATGAATCGTAAATATACGAGAGAATTTTTTATAGAATTAATAAGAAAAATTCGTCAAGTTAAACCAGAAATTGCGCTTGGTACAGATATTATTGTTGGTTTTTGTGGTGAAACTGAAGAACAATTTCAAAATACTTTGGATTTATATCAACAATGCGATTTTGATATTTCTTATCATGCTAAATATAGTAATCGTCCTGGCACTGTAGCTGATAAATTATTTGTAGATGATATTAGTGAAGAAATTAAAAAAGAACGCTGGCAAAAAATACAAAAAATAATGGAAGAACAAACTTTGAAAAAGAATCAATTTTATAAAGATAAAATTGTTTCTGTATTAGTAACAGAATGTCAGGATGGTTATTGTCAAGGTAATTCTAAGGAAATGAAATTGACTAAATTTCTTGGTGATAAAAGTTTGTTAGGAAAAATTGTTCAAGTAAAAATTAATAATCCAGAAAGATGGATTTTATTTGGTGAAATGGTATAATATTAGTAGTTTTTAATAATAAAAATGAAAAAAGAAATTCAAAAATTACAGAAATTAATTGTTATTTGTGGACCAACTGCAAGTGGAAAAACCTCTTGGAGTTTAAAGTTAGCTCAAAAATATGATGGTGAGATAATTTCTGCTGATTCACGACAAATTTACAAGAAAATGGATATTGGTACTGCCAAAGAAAAGGGTGAGTGGCGAACAATAAATGCAAGAAAGACTTTTTATATTGAAGAAATTCCTCATCATTTAATGGATTTTTTGGATCCAGGAAAAAATTTTACAGTGGCTGAATTTAGAGATAAAGCTGTAAAATATGCTAAATTAGCTCATTATAAAGGTAATATTCCTTTTATTGTTGGAGGAACAGGTTTGTATATACATTCTGTAGTAGATAATTTAAATATTCCTAGAGTTCCTCCAAATAAAAAATTAAGAGAAAGTTTAGAAACAAAAGCTAATGAAGAATTGATGGTCTGGTTAAAAAAACTTGATCCAGTAACAGCCAAAACAGTAGATCCCAATAATAATAGAAGAATTATTAGAGCTTTGGAAGTTTGTATTTTGAGCGGTAAACCTTTTTCAGCTCAACAACAAAAAGGAGAACCAATTTTTGATATTTTACAAATTGCTATTGATCAACCTAGAGAAGTTTTATATGATAGAATAAATAAACGAGTAGATGAACAAATTAAATCAGGACTGCTAAAGGAAATAAAAAATTTATTAAAACAAAAATATAGTTGGGATTTACCTAGTATGAGTGGGATTGGTTATCGTCAATTCAAAGATTATTTTGAAGGGACAATGAGTTTAGAACAAGCTATTGAAAATTTAAAAAAAGCAAATCGTAATTATGCTAAACGACAAATAACTTGGTTCAAAAGAGATCCTAGAATTCATTGGGTAAAAAATTTTGAAGAAGCTGATAATTTAATTTTAAATTTTTTAGAAGATGGTAATAAAAAATAATATGGCTTTGAATAATAATCTTCCTTTATTTTCCAATCGTAATTTAATTAATAAACCTACTTCTGGTAGTATCAATCGAGCTCAGAATTTTTCAGTTTCTCGTTTGAATATTCGTAAAGATATTGATGAAGCCAAAGTTTCTATTTCTCAAGTAGGTAAGACTCAAAGACCAACTACTTCTATAAATAGAGCAACGAATCCGAATAATAATAATAATAATTCAACTTCTGTTTCTCATACAAAGATAGGAAATAATTCAGATGAATATAATCAAGAGGAGGCAGATAATAAAAGATATGAACATATTCGTAGATTGGCAATGGCTCGTAAAAAAGAAAGAGATTTAGCTGAGAAAAAAGATGGTAAAAAATAAATTAAAAATAGACTAAATTGGTCTATTTTTTGGTGTTTTTGATTTATTATGTTATAATATAAATATAATAATTAAATAAAAAAATATGATTAAGAAAAAATTTTTTAGTATAGGAGCTTCTTTGTTGCTTTTGAGTTTTGTACTTTTAGGCGGTGCCTGTTCTCTCAAAAAACCACAAGCTGAAATTAAAGAAGAGAAAAAAATTAATGCTCTTATGATGTTAATTGAATTTGAGCGTATTGAAGGTATTTTACAATGGGAAAAAGAATTAGATTCTCGCGGATTGACCGCTTTAGTTGAAGTTCGTGATGAATTTTTAAAATTACATCCTGAAGTTTTTAAAAGATTAGCTGATAAAGGTTATGAAATTGCTGGTGTTTACAATCAAACTCCTTTTTGGGATATGTCTTACGAAGAACAATATAAACATTTAAAAGATGCTAAAGATTTAGTAGAAAATATTACTGGTAAGAAAATGCGAGTTTTTGGCGCTCAATATTTTTCTTATGATGAAACAACTTTAAAGGCTGCTTCTGATTTAGGGATTGAATATGTTTTAGGTAGAGGAGTAAGTGATGTTGAAGCTAATGTTTATCAACCACTTGAATATAGCACAAAAATAATATCAGTTAGTAATGTTGATGTTGGTGAGCCAATGGGTAGAGGTTCTCTTTGTGATTATAGTCTTTGGGCTCGAGGAGCAGGAGCTGATGAATTTGGTCAAATTTTGGATGAAAGTATTGCTAAAAAACCAAATGATTTAATTTTAGTTTCTCATTCTTATTTAGGCGGAACTAGAATTGAATGGTGGAATGAGTATGAAAGAGCTTTAAATTCATCTGAAATTGAGTGGAGAGGATTTTCAGAGTGGCTAGAAAAGCAAGAAAGTATTAGTTTACCTAATGCTGAAATTCCTCGCAATACTGAAGTTAAATATGGTAAACCAATTCCAGAAAAGGCTATGGAAGATTATGATCCTATTCCAGGATTAGAAGAAGAAAAAAATCATGAAAGTAGTTTTTCAGAGGAGTTAAAGTGTTTTTAATTACTAAATAATTTTTATTATATAAAACTCCAGTTTCAACTGGAGTTTTTTTATTTAAAATATAATTAGTTTTTATTAAATTATTTAATTTAATTAGTGATGTGAGTGCCAGTTTTGCCAGCAAGAGCTTCGGATAATTTTTCTGGGGAAGTAATAATTGCTTTTTTACCTCCATTTTCTAAAAATTTTATTACGGCTTGGATTTTTGGTAACATTGATCCTTTGGCAAAATGTCCTGCTTCTAAATATTTTTTAATTTCTTTTAAATTTACTTTATTTAATTCTTGTTGATTGGATTTTTTATAATTTAAATAAACTTTTTCTACGGCAGTGGCAATAATTAATTCATCAGCAGAAATTTCATTAGCAAGTAGAGCTGAAGCTTTATCTTTGTCTATAACAGCTTCAATACCAATTAATTTATTATCTTTTTTTATAACAGGTATTCCGCCTCCACCACTAGCAATAATTATTATTTTTTCTTTGAGTAATTTTTTTATTATTTCTTTTTCTATGATATTGATTGGTTCTGGTGAAGGAATAACTCTTCTCCAACCGCGTCCAGCATCTTCTGCTACTGTCCAATTATTTTTTTCATGAAGAGCTTGAGCTTCTTCTTGAGTATAAAATGAACCAATTGGTTTAGTAGGATTATTAAATGCAGGATCATTAATATCAACCAAAGATTGAGTAATTATACCAGCTACTTCATAGGATAAATTTTTTTCTGTTAAAATATTGCGTAAATTTTGTACTAAATAAAAACCAATTGAACCTTGAGTTTGGGCATCAGCTGAATCTATAGGAATACGATCTAGTATTTTATTTTGAAAAGCTAGTTCTGAACTTTCAAGAATAAAACCAACTTGTGGACCATTGCCATGAGAAATAACTAATTCATGTCCAGCTTCTATAAGTGGAGCAATATGACCACAAGTAATTTTTACTTGTTCATATTGATCAGCTTCACTTTGATGATTCTTGTCTGTAATTAATGCATTTCCTCCCACAGCTAAAACAATTCTTTTGCCCATATTTTTTAAAAAGTTTAAATATTATAATTTTTTATTTCATTTTGATCAAAAATTTTTTCGCAGTATTCACAATGAACTTTTACAGAATTTTTATTAACATTTGTTTTAAAACGAGTGATCATGTTTTCATTATTAGTAATACATTTAGGATTGGGACAAATTAAAAGTTTTTCTACTAGAGTAGGTATTTTTACTTTGAATTTTTTTACTACTTTGAAATCTTGAATAATATTTATCGTTGCTTGAGGAGCAAGAATAGCTACTTTATTAGCTTCTTCGGGAGTGAGTTCTTTTTGTTCTACTTTAATTATATCTTTCTTTTTTAGAGCTTTACTAGGAAAATTCATTCCTAAAGTAACTATTTTATTATTAGAATCTAATTTTAGCAATTCAATTATTTGTAAAGCTTTTCCAGCTTTGATGTGATCAATTACAGTTCCTTCTTTGATAGCGAATACTTTGTAGGCACGAATATCTTTAAGAGGGGATTTTTTTTGATTAGACATAGATAAATATTTATTTAATAAATTATAATTTTCCTAAAGTTAAAGCAAGAAGTGCTTGACGAATATATAAACCATTTTCTGCTTGTTCAAAATAATAAGCATGTTTAGTATTATCAACATCAGCAGTAATTTCATTTACTCTTGGTAAGGGGTGGAGAATACGCATATTTTTTTTGACATTGTTAAGCATTGATTCTTTTAATATGTAAACATTTTTAATTCTTTCGTATTCCATTGGATCAGGAAATCTTTCACCTTGAATTCTAGTCATATAAAGAATATCTACTTCATTAATTATTTCTTCAATATTTTTATGTTTAGAAAAAATTATTTTTTTAGCTTTTAATTCATTACAGATATGTTCTGGCATTTGCAATGATTCAGGAGCAACGAAATAAAGACGAGCATTAAAATTTATTAAGGCTTGAGCTAAGGAATGTGTTGTGCGTCCATATTTTAGATCGCCAACTATGGCAATTTTTAAACCTTCAATTTTTCCTTGACATTCTTTGATAGTAAAAAGATCTAAAAGAGTTTGAGTGGGATGTTGATTTGCTCCATCACCACCATTTATAATTGGTTTATCAGTTGCTTCGGCTGCTCGTCTGGCAGAACCTTCTAATGGATGACGCATAGCAATCACATCTACATATTGACCAATGATTTTGATTGAATCATAAAGTGATTCTCCTTTTTTGGTAGAAGTGATACTTGGATCAGCAAAACCTATTACACTACCTCCTAATTTTTTCATAGCTGTTTCAAATGATAATCTAGTTCTAGTTGAGGGTTCAAAAAAACAACTACCAAGAACATAACCACTTAATAATTTTGGTTGTGGTTTTTGTTTTAATTTTTGAGCTTTTTCTAAGATATTTAAAATATCTGTTTTAGTTAATTCTTTAATGGAAATAATGTCTTTGTTTTTTAGGTTTGTTGGCATAAAAAATATTAATTATGAAAAAGCCACCCTTATCGGGTGGCCGTTTATTAAAAATAATTATAAGTTGGGTCTTTAAATTTATTCATATCGGTAATAGTTTAGCAGAAAAATTATTTTAAGGCAAATCTTTATAAAGTGGATAATTTTTGGGCTAAACTAAAATAATTTTATAGAGTAAGTTTAATATTTTTTGTTTTTTTCTTTGAGAATTTAAGATTTTCTAATAATTATTTGAAAAGTATTTTGATTAATTTCTCTCTTTGAGTTAGAGTTTTTATTTTTTAAGAAGAAAATTTACTTTAAAATAGTTTGGTTTTTATCTGTTTCAAAAGAGATAATTTTAATTGAATAATTAATTTCTTTTTTAATAAATTCTAAACTAGTCTTTAGATTAGTTGGTAATTTAGTATAGTTTTTTAGTTTATTTATAATTAATTAATTAATAACATTAATATCATGAGGTCCACTTTCTTTAGCACCAGCATTAGTAATGCGAACGAATTCAGTATTTTTTTGAAGTTCAGCTATGGTGTAAGAATTGGTATAACTCATTCCAGATTTTAAGCCACCAATAAATTGAGAAATTAAATCAATGATCGGTCCTTTGTAAGGGACTAGAGATTCAACTCCTTCTGGTACAACTTCATTTAAATCTTTCTTTTCTAAATTAATATTTTTTCTTTTTAAAGTAACTGAGAAACTAGCACTTCCTCTACAAACTTTGAATTTTTTATCACCACGCCTCATGACTACTCCGGGACTTTCTTCTGTGCCAGCTAGCGCACCACCAAGCATGACTGTATCAGCCCCAGCACCAATAGCTTTAACAATATCACCAGATTTTTGAATACCACCGTCAGCAATTATTGGTACATTATATTTTTTTGCAATTTTGGCGCATTCCATTACAGCAGTTAGTTGAGGCACACCACAACCAGTGACTAATCTAGTAATACAAGTTGTACCCGGACCAACACCAACTTTCAGAGCATCAGCTCCAGCTTCGCAAAGATCTTTGGCTGCTTGGGCTGTGGCAATATTGCCAGCAATAATTTGAATTTCAGAAGAAATTTCTCGGATTTTTTTAATTGCTTCAATCATGTGATCAGAATGTCCATGAGCAATATCAATAACAATTACATCAGCTCCAGCTTGAATTAAAGCTTTGGCTCTTTCCAAAAAATCACCATGAACTCCCACAGCTCCTCCAACTATTAATTGACCTTCAGCATCTAAGTTAGCTAAAGGATATTCAATAATATTTTTTATATCATCAACTGTAATTAAACCAATAATACGATCTTCTTTGTCTACTAAAGGTAGTTTTTCAATTTTATGATTAGCAAATATTTTTTGGGCTTCTTCAAAAGTAGTATGAGCATGACTGGTAATTAATTTTTCTCGTGGAGTCATAATATCACGAACTTTGAGAGTGTCAGAATTATCATTGGCAAAAATAAAATCACGGCGAGATAAAATACCTTGTAATTTTTTATCCTCATTGGCAACAATTAAACCAGTAACTCCAACTTCTTCAGCATATTTTTTGGCTTCATTAACAGTCTTATCTGGATCAATAGTATAAGGATTTTCTATAATAAAACTTTGAGCTCGTTTTACTCTTCTGATCATTTCTGCATTTTCTTCAATACTCATAAAACGATGAATAATTCCTATTCCTCCTAAGCGAGCTAAAGAAATAGCCATTTCAGCTTCAGTAACAGTATCCATATTAGCAGAAATAATTGGAATATTGATATTAATTTTTTTGGTTAATCTAGTTTTAGTATTAGCTTCACTTCTAGATGAAAAACTAGAACGACGAGGTACAATTAAGACATCATCATAAGTAAGAGCGTAGGGGATAATTTTCATAGTTTTTAGAATTAAGAATAAATTTTAATTATTTAGACATAATAAAATCCCGACTGGATCGGGATTTGGGTATTATAAAACTTCAGAAATGTGAAACGAATTTTAGTGATTTATCTCTCATACTAATGTATTATAGCAGGTTATTTTTTGAATGCAAGTGGATAGTTTTGAATTATTTAAATAGTTTATAATGAATTAGTTTTAATCTTTTTTAATAGGTTTTTGTAATTTTGTTTTACTGGATTCCCTCTCTCTTCTTGTCATTCCCGTCCCCGCCTACGCGAGGATAAACTTCGGCGGGAATCTGTAATATTATTTTAATTAATTTTTTAATAAAATACTATTCATTTAATCTGTGTTCTATTTATTTTTATAATTTTATTATTCTTTCCCATATTATATTTACTGGATTCCCGCTTACGCGGGAATGACAATTGGATTTGTCAACACCCCCCAACCCCCCTCAAGGGGGGAATAATCTCTTTTGACTTTAGTGAGACAGGCAAGGGGGGAATTTTATTCGTTTTTGTAATTTTATTTTACTGGATTCCCGTTTTGCACCTTCGCTAAAGCTTCAGCGACACACAGTCGCGGGAATGACAAGTGGGTTTTTGCGGGAATGACAAATAAATTCTCCCCTCAAGGGGAGAATAGTCTTTTTCGCCTTCAGTGAGACAGGTTCCGCCTTCGCTAAAGCTACGGTGAGACAGGCAAGGGGGGAATAAAAAGTATTATTGAAAAAATAAAATAATAATGGTTTTTTGATTTTTTTCTTAATAAAAAAATAGAATAAATATTAAACAAAAAATCACCTTTATATAAAGATGATTTTTTGGAATTGCCCCGTCGTCTTATATTATTAAGATCTGGGGCTTTGTGATACCACGATGATTTTCGTGGTTTTTGAAAGAGCTAGAGCTATTTAGCTGTTGCGGTTGGGATGACAGGAGAAACACCATTCTCTCCAATAAGGAAAGTGCAATTACCCCCAGATCCACAAACTTCTCGTATTGCCTCGATGTACTCTAAGGCAATAAATTGTTCGGGGGACATATTCATTGCATTACGAAAGGCATTGTCAGCTTCGGCGCTACTTGTCTCCGCTTCTTTCCCTTGGTATTCTGTAAGAGTTCTCCACTGTTGGCTTGCGGTTACAAATATTTGATATTTGATACTAACCGGAGGATTGGCTTTACCAACAGTAAAATGAATTAGTTCTATAGGAAGCTCAGTTTCCTTTATATAAGAAACTAATCCATTAGTTACCTCCTCGTCAATAGCTCCAATGGCTGTAGTGTTAATCGTTATTTCGTTCATCTTGTGTTTTCGCACGGCATTACGAACACGATTAATCACTTCATTCTCAACATTGTTTTCATACCATCCCTCTCCAAATTTGGAGATTAGACTTACGGAGTCTGTGACTCGAAGTCTTACTACAGCATCAAAATCCAACGGAACACCATCTTTTGACATAAAACCATCAAGATGGATTTTAAATTGGACTGGACGCATGTCTACATGGATATGGTTTGTTGATCTCCACGTCCATTCTGAACCAGTTTTTACTGGTTCTGGCTGAACACCACCCTTTCCAAAAAAGAATGGTTTGTCTACCAGAACCACTTCAAAACCAGCATCTGGATTTGCCTTGGTTGTGACAGAACAGAAAACAACAGGGGATAGTATCGCAATGACCGTTAAAAACAAAGAAAAGAAAAACAAATTATCCATTTTACCCTCCATAAAAGAAAAAAGTACAAAATTCTTTAAACACCCGTTTAAAGAATAATGTACTTTATCATAATTTCTTTTTTTTGTCAATAATTTTTACTAAATATGTAAGATATTTAATTTTATTATATTTTTAGCTATAATAAGCTAAAAATATGGTTAATTTAAATAATTATCTTGTGTCAAAAAATTTGACAAATAAATTCTTCTTTTGCCTGTCTTGCCAAAATGGTGGAAGGGAAATTAAGAGGGATGTTGATAGTTTGGTATTAAATAATACTTTTCCGCTTTGAATAGATTCCTGCCTTGCACCTTCGCTAAAACTTCGGTGAGAT
>JAAZJX010000001.1 GCA_012800155.1 Candidatus Magasanikiibacteriota bacterium | reverse complement strand
TGCGTACACCCCATGATCCTGGAAGTTCTGGTAATCGTAAATGCGCAATTTTAGGAATCTTTCCACCTTTGTAAGGTTTTAACGATAATTTACAATTATCCTTTGTGAAAATTACCGTAAAAAATTCATTTTTATCAGAACGAATAAGGCAAATATGACCATCAAAACTTCGTCGCAATTCCTCAATCCAATATTCAGTCTGATCACAAGGCGCAAACAAACGAACTTGGCCCCATATTTTGTTATCCACAATATAAGACCAAAATGAAACTGATGTCCCTTTGAAATCTTCCATTACTTACCTCTTTTTGTAAAAGAAAAAGTCCAGCAACAATAATAAAATTACCTTATTTTTTAAAAAAAGTCAACCTTTTAATTTAAATATGGTATAATAATTTTATTATGCAAGAATTTCTTATTCAATTAGTAAAAGCAGTTATTATCCAAATCGGTGGACTTTTTGGTATATTTTTTGCTTTTGGTTTTGTTTTATCCAAACTTCAAGAATGGACACAAAAAAATTATTTTCGCTCAGTTGGTTGGAAAGGAATTCTCTGGACTGCTTGGATTGGCACACCCCTTCATGAATATTCTCATGCTTTTTTTGCAAAATTATTTCGACATAAAATTATTAACATGGCTTTATTCAAACCAAATTATCAAACTGGTGAACTTGGTTATGTTCATCATTCTTATAATCAAAAAAGTTTTTATCAAAGTGTAGGTAATTTTTTCATCGGCTCAGCTCCAATGATCTCTGGTTCTTTGTTTTTAGTATTATTATTAAAATTTATTTTACCTAATGGTAATCAAGTTTTTGCTCCTCTAACTGGTGATTATAGTTTTTTAGGAATGTTAAAAGGAGTAATAGAAAGTATTAGTATTTTATTTTCTTGGCAAAATCTCACTAGTGGTTGGTTTTGGTTATTTCTCTATATTTCATTTTGTATTGCTTCTCATATGGCTCCAAGCAAACCAGACAGAAAAGGAATATGGTATGGTTTTATTTTAATTGTCATAGTACTTATTATCTTAAATATTCTATTTTTATTAATAAAAATAGATATAACAAATTATGTACTCACTCTTTCTAAATGGTTAAGTATTCTAATTGCGGTATTCACCTATGCTACAATTATTTCTTTTACTCATTTATTAATTTCCAAAATAATTTTTTGGCCAATAAAAAAACTCCGCTAATAGCGGAGTTTTTTTATTTGGGTAAAAAGTTTAGAAGCAGTTTGAACGAAGGGTTTTGCAATTTACAATTAAGTTGTTTTTTAATTCTCACATTTACACTTTTATTACACTACCGTTTTTCTTAGTCTCATATATTACACTAACAATATTTTAATTATCATATTTTGCTGTTTGTGATAATTAAATATTTTTAACTATCACATACGATATTTGCTTATTAAGCCACTATCTTTAACAATTTATTGAAGAAATAGGTTTTATGACGCTCTTTTCCATCAGAAGAAATCACATTATTTTTTTCTAAAATTCTAATATAACGCATAGCGCTTGCTTGTGGAATTTTAGAAATTTTTATAAAATCATTGCTCTGAAAAATTGGCTAATAAGCCCTCGTAAAAGACGAATCAACAAAGACATTTCCTAACTGGCGGTGTTTTTTGGATAAAGTTTAAACTTTTTTTAAGTGAATAAACAACAGGAACTCAAATTAAGTAAAGGTGGGTTAAGAATTAAAATCCGCGAACCGTTCTGTATTCAATATCCTTGCAATGATTTATTTTCTTTTTAAAATCATCCCAATCTTCTTTTGTTATTTCTTGTTTCAAAATATATTTAATGTCCATCAAGTGATTGTTATTATATGAAAATAAATCATTTTCTAAATCATAAATTTCTTTACACAACTGAAATTCGTCGGGACCCATTAAATTTTCTTTTTTTCGCTTTAACTCAAAAAATTCCTTATTAAGCTCTAAATATTTTTTGTTTAATTCATCAATTTTAGCAATAACATTTTCTTCTTCTTTAGTTTTCCTGTATTTGTACAATAATAATCCTAAATAAACCAATTTTTCTATTATTCGGGGATGATTATAACCATAACCGAGGGTTGCTTTTTCAAAGTGTTGCTCTATTAACCTAACATACAAATCTACCAGATATCCACCATCAAAAATATTATTCTTAAAGTTATTACAAATTTCTCTTAATAAAATTTCTAAAACTTGTTCAAGATTAAATAAGAAACTTTTATTTACTTTGTTCGTCTTTTGAAAATACAAACCTAAAGCATTGAATTGAGTTTTATATATTTTTTCCAAATCCATTTCCTTAAATTTGTTTTTTATCCTATAAACAATCTTTAAATTATTGTCTATTGATAGAATGATTGGCAATCCAACTTGTTTATTCTCTAACCCTACATCTATAGCAAAATCAAAAAGAAAATCACCCCATCTTTCCAATAGTTTAATAGATTTATCCAAATTTTCTTTTTGTTCTTTTACCTCTTTTAATTCAAAAATCCAATTTATAATATTTACTTGCCAAGTATGAAAATTTGTAAATAGATCGCTAACCGATAAATTGAGATTGCTTGTTTTGGACAATAGCAAAACATTTTTCTTTAACTTCTTAAATAAATATTTCCAAAAAATATCATTATACTCGTATTTATTCCAAGCAATTTTTATTTGATTAAAATAAATATTTACAAGTTCTTTTAAAAATGTTTCTTGGTTTTCAGAGAGGCAAGATATAAAGATTTTACTTATTATTTGATTTATTTTACTACACACAAAATAGTTATCTGTTTTTTGTAATATCATATTTGAAACACTAGATACAGATTTAATGGATTCCCAAATCCAATCATTTTCCTTTGACTTTAATAATTTTTCAATAAAACCTATGTAATATACTAAAATTAAATCCAATAACGGATTATCTTTATAGACACCTAAATTTTTATCGACATATTTTATATTTAACGAATAATTTAAGATACTTTCATAAATCTTTAACAAAAAATAAATATTTTCTTTCCTTTTTTCTTGAATAATTCTATCACTTATTGATTGTAAATATTCAAGTATTTGTGTCGTAAAACCCTCATCATCAAAGGAGTATGTCCCCAAAAAAGAAGCGGACATCCTAATAAAATGTTCATTTCTTAAATCTAAATGCTTTAAATATATGTCATGAATGTATTCTAAAGTCAGATTAAAAGAATTTATTTCATTTTTTATCAATAATCGTAAACCAATTTCAAATAAATATTTTACATTCTCTAAAATAATTAAATGCCAATTAGGGTTTAATTTATATTGTACCTCTAAGGAAAAATCTTTACCCTCTTTTTTATATTGAAAAATTTTATTTTGAATATTAGCATACTTTTTAAATCCTTTATTTATTTTTTCTAACTGGTTTATAGCGTCAATTTTTATTTTTGTAAGAGTTGTTTCTGGATTTATTCTCTTTCTTAATTCTTTGTAGAGGGTATAAATTAGATAAAAAGCAACGAATAGAATAATAATCAAAGTTTCTAATACATGCTTTTTAAGAAAAATCGGAGTAAAAAAAGCGGCTATTGTTAAAAACACTAACAACCAAAAGAAAATTTTTTCTTTTGCATCTTTAATAAATTTATTTAGATACTGTGTAGAAAACAAATCAGCCGTGCTCTGTAAGATAAAAGTTGAGAAAGAGAACACAATCGCGATAGACGCACCAATAATTCCAGCGGTAGCAAATGCAAAACTATACAAATTATCCTCAGAAATATTTGGGTTAAAATAGGTAAGAAATTTATTCAGAAAAAATATCAAAACACCAAGCAAAAAAAAATAAAAAAGGATAGAATCAATAAAATTTTTTACTTTTCTCTTGATATAAAACCACTTAGCATAAAAAAATTGCTGTGCTTTATAAAAATATAAAAACACTTTTTGTTTGAAAGTAAGCTCTTTTTTATTTTTAGTTTCCATAATTTTTAACTCTATTACTTGCTAACTTAACATACTTTTTTTCTTTCTCAATTCCTACCCAATTTCTACCAAGAACTTTTGCAACAACTGCCATTGTTCCACTTCCCAAAAATGGATCTAAAACTAAATCGCCTTTTTTACTTGCATAAAGTAAAACTTGTTGAACAAGTTTTAACGGTTTTTGTGTCAAGTGTGCTTAAATACCGTTCTCATCTTTTAATCTTTCTGTCCACAACAAATTTTAAAAATCCAATCCATATCTTTCATTTATTGTCCACCATTCATTTATTCCAAAAATTCATTATTAAAAGTATAATTTTTACAATTTTTATTTTTTACTGCCCAATTTGAAGGAAAATTCTTTTTATTTAAATTTAAAAATATCCTTAAAAACTACTTCTAGTTCTTTATCAATATTACTAGGCAATTTTGTATGTGGAATTTTTAAATTTTTTAATACTGTATCAAATCTTTTAAATCCATTATCACTTCTTAATTCAACCCATTCAACTTTTAAACTATTTAATTGTTTTTTGTTGGTGTCAGAAAGTTTGTCAGCTATAAAAACTTTACTGTCTCGTGCGATAACCGCATCTGCACTTTCTGGATTTCCTCTTCCCATTAATTTTACTTCGCATTTATATTGATTCGTTCCTTCAATTAAATAAAAATCAATTTCTCTTTCAAAATCATCTTCTTCAATATCCTTGCCTTTTATCCTTAAAGCATAATTTGCTTCGGGAACACCATATAATTTACAAAGAGTTTGCATTAGTGGTTTTTCTACTCTCTTTCCCGCAGTACTCCATAACCCACCTCTTAATTCTGCTCTTTTAACTGCCAAAGTATTTATTACAATCAAACTTTCACTAACATTTAAATCAACACTTACGCCTTTGAATTTGATAGTTAAAGTAAGTTCAAGATCGTGTTCTGTATCAACCAAATTCTTTATAGATTCATATAATGAATCATAATGTTCATTTGATGCATCAATCACTATTTCCTTTGTTGAGGAATTAAACATATTATGAATTGTCTTTTTATTCAATCCGGAGTTTATAGCAATTTCCTTAGCTGATAAATTTGGATTTAAAAAAGTTTGTTTATACCAATCAACAGTAATATCTTTACTTTTTAATTTTGCATCTACAATACATTTAAAAAAATCAATTGCGAATTGTAAAAATTCAGCGTTTATCAATGTTACAACTTCAATTCTATAATCTTTACCTTTCAACAATTTCTTAATTATATTTTTAGCAACTTGTTCTGTTATTGTCATATATTTTCCTTAATTATTTTTATAAAATTTTTTATGTCAGTAAAATTTGGCTGATTATTCTTTTGATTGAATAAATCATCTTGTTTAATTAAATCTTCTTTCATCCTATTTACATACTTTACTTCTTTTTCTATTAAGAAAAAATTTCTATTAAGATTAGCAGCAGTTCTTCCCAATGTTCCACTTCCTGCAAATGGATCGAAAATTAAATCATCAACAAAAGAATAATATTTTACAACCCTATTACATAATTCCATTGGAAAAACAGCACTGTGGATCCTATCGAAAGTAGGATCTATACGCCAAACATTTGTAGTTTCGTATTTATCTTGAACTTTGCTTTTCTTTATTTTATCCCAACTATATTGATGCATATTCCAGTCAATTAGTTTATCTGTCTTTTTTCTATAAACCATTAACATTTCAGTAATTGCGTTGGGTTTATAGCCTAATGGTTTTCGATGTTGTAAAAATCCTGCATTTCTATTTTTAACACTTGCTTCAGGTTTCATCCAAACTATATCGTCGATGAACTCCCAACCCATTTTGACTAAAAAAGGATGAATGTCATATGGGATAGGATATCTTTTACTTGCATGGGCACGACTTATTCTAGGAATTATAATTGGTGAAGTATTAAGTACAAAAAATCTACCTTCTTTTGTAACCCGATGAACTTCTTTAAAAACTTTCTCTAAAAATTTTAAATACTCATCATAACTTTGATAAATTGAATAATCTCTAGCATTGTAATAAGGCGGAGAAGTAAAGGTTAAGTGAACAGACTCATCTGGAACATATTTTAATGTTTCTAAAACATCCCCTTGAACAATAGTATTTTTTAAATATTTAGGGAATTCATCGTGCTTACCACTATTTTGTGAACCATAACTTACACCATTAATTTCCTTATTTATGACCTCTTTTATTAACTCATTTGGATGATTGAGTAATCTAGACAACTCTTTTTTAACTTGATCATGATTTAAAAAAACAAGTAATCCACGAATGGCTTGCATCACAACTTTTGGGTCTTTATCTGACAGTAATTTAATCAAGACAGGAATAGTTTTCTCGTTTCTTAATCGGCCAATAGCAGAAACCGATTCTCTTCTAACTTCAGTGCTTTCATCTTGTTTTGCAAATTTTACGAAAGTATCTAGCAAAGAAACATCGCCAATTTTTGCAAGATTTTTCAAAGCAAGAGATCTTATAGTTTCATTTTTGTTATTTAATAAATTCAAAAGTGGTTGTTTGCTATATCCATTTTTCAACCGACCTAACTTCTCCAACACATAAATAATAGTGCCGTCATTTTTAGTTTGCAAAAATGTTAAAAAAGCTTTCGTGTTATTTTTCAAACTATCAATCTGCTCTTTATTTATTTGTTTACTTAAAGTTGATCTATTCATATTTCTACTTTACTAAACTATCAACACCAACTACAAACATCTTGGCAATTTTTGCCATAGCTTGAATCATCAATCTTATTATTACGCTTAATTCAATTTTGTTCAGTGTTGCATAGAGAAGT
>JAAZJX010000038.1 GCA_012800155.1 Candidatus Magasanikiibacteriota bacterium | reverse complement strand
TTCGGAGAGTGTGAATGATTTTTACTTTTTTAAATTTTTGCATTAAGTTCCAAGCTTCAATAAAAAGTTTTTGAAGAGTTGGTTCTTTTACTTTCCAGCGACCATTAAGTTGTTCTACTACTAGTTTACTATCGGCTATACATTCTATTTCATCAGCCTGAAGATTGTGGGCTTTTTTTAATCCAGAAATAATTGCTTTATATTCAGCATAATTATTAGTTTGTTCACCAAGATATTCACCAAAAGAAGCGACAGTTTCATTTTTTTCATTTTTTATTACCACACCAATTGCAGCTGGACCAGGATTTCCTCTGGCACCACCGTCAGTGTAAATGATTAATTTCATATAAATAATTTATTATTTTGAACGAAGTTGAGAGATCTTATCTTTGTAAATTTTTTCATTATTTTTAAGATGAAGTTATTTTTTTAAGATCAATAATAGTTAACTGTAATTCACGGCTGCCATTCCATTGATTAACATCAATTTCAAATACCATATCAATTTTATCACCAATTTTTAATTTTTTACTCCAATCAGTACAACAACCATTATTTTCATTACAGAGATTCCAACCAATAGTTTTACGAATTTTATGAGAATTATGTTTGACAATTATTCTTAAATGTTTTTTATCTTTTCCAACTGGTTCTAGATCAAGAATAGTTAAATTTCTGGCTAAATATTTAGGTTTTTCATTAGCTTGACCAAAAGGTTTAAATTTATCTAAAGTATCAAAAAGTTCCCAATTTACATCATCTAAATCAATTTCAGCATCAATTAACATTTTGGGAGTAGTGTCTTTATTGGTAGTTTTTTCAATAAATTTATTAATAAGTTTTTCTTGTAATTCATTTACTAAATTATTGTTTTTCAAAGTAAAACCACAAGCTGCAGGATGTCCGCCAAATTTAGAAAATAATTCTGGCATTTCTTGTAAGGCTTCTATCATGTTAAATTCATTAATACTTCTACCTGAACCAGTAATTTCACCATTATTTTGAGTCATAATAATTGCTGGTTTGTAATATTTTTCTTTTATTCTTCCAGCAATTAGACCAACAATTCCAGTAGACCAATTTTTTCCCATATAAAATAAAATGGGCTTAGTTTTTTGATTTTTCTTTATATTATCTAGAGCTTCTTTGACTAAACTTTCAGTCATTTTTTGACGATTTTGATTTTCTTGATTGATTTTAATAGCTAATTCAGCCGCTTCTTCAGGATTTTCAGTCATCATTAAATTGTAGGCTACACTAGCATGATTCATTCTTCCGGCAGCATTTATTCTAGGAGCAATTTGGTAACTGATAGTATCAGCATCAATTTCTTTTTTCTTTGTTCCATTTTCTTGAATAACACGTGATTGAAGTAATAATTTTTGTAAACCAATTCTTCTAGTTTTATTTAAAACAATCAGACCGTATTTAGTAAGAGTTCTAGATTCTCCAAGTAGTGGCACCATATCACCAACAGTAGCAATGGCTACCATATCCAAAAGCCATTTTTCAAAAGCTTCAAAAGTTTGTCCATCAAGTAATTGTTTGTTTTTTTGTTGTTGAGTTTTTAGAAGTCCTTGAACTAATTTGAAAGCTACAGCTCCACCAGACAAACCTTTGTCTGGATAATTTTTATCTATTTTAGGGTGAATAATTGAAAAAGCTTCTGGTAAAATATCTGGAATAGAATGATGATCAGTAATAATTGTATCAATATTATTTTTTTTGGCCATTTTTATTTCTTCTATATTACTAATTCCACAATCACAAGTAATAATTAAATTTACTTTTTCATTAATAAATTTTTGAATAGTATTTTTGTTCAGACCATAACCATCAGTTTCGCGGTGGGGGAGGAAAACTTCAATATTAGTAGCTCCGAGATTTTTTAAAGTAGAAACTAAAATAACTGAAGCAGAAATTCCATCAGCATCATAATCACCGTGAATAATAATTTTTTCTTTTTTTTCTATAGCTTGTAATATTCTAGAAACAGTTTTCTTCATGTCAGAAAAGAGAAAAGGATCATGAACATCTTGCGAATAGTCTGGTTGGAGAAATTCATCAATTTTCTTTTGTTCTTTGATATTACGATGGAATAATAAATTGGCTACAGTTTGAGGTAGTTCTGGATGTTCGTTTAAAAAAGATTGTGGAGCTGGCTCAAGCACTTGCCAAATTCGTTCCATATTATTTTTTTAAATTTAAAAATTTTAAATTATACTATTTTTAAAATTTCAATAATAATTGTTTATTACCAAAATACTGAATGTAAAAATTTAAAAATAAGTTAAAATATTTATTATTTAATAGTTATGTTGAAAGTAAAAATAATGCTAGTTGATTATTAAATTTTAATTCATAAAATTAATAAAAAACTGGTATTATAGTGAAAAATAACATAGCTAAAACGGCAACAATACTAATTGTTATCCAAAGAGCTTTAAATTTTTTTGATCCGTACATAGATAATTTATTTATTTTAAATATTTATTTAATTTATGTTAGCGTTTTAATACTGCTAAGTAAGCTTCGGTAGGAATATCAACTTTGCCTTTTCCTAGAGTTAACATCTTTTTCTTACCTTTTTTTTGTTTTTCTAGAAGTTTATTTTTACGAGTTACATCTCCACCATAAAGTTTGGCAGTAACATCTTTTCGCATAGCTGATAATCGGTCAGCAGCAATAATTTTTCCTCCAACAGCTGCTTGAATTTTAATAACAAATTGTTGTTTTGGTAAACTTTCTTTTAATGAATTGACAATTTGTTTACCAACTCGGAAAGCTTCATCGCGCCAAACTAAAGTAGAAAGTGATTCTACTTTTTCATCAGCAACTAATATATCAAGTTTTATAACATCAGTTTTTTCATAAGCTTTGAAATCATAATTAAGTGAAGCATAACCACTAGTGACAGTTTTTAATTTATCATAAAAATCAGTAATCAAAGAAGCTAAGGGCATTTCATAGTGGAGCATAGCTCTTTGTTGTGAACCAGCGCTTAAATATTCTGTATTTAAATAGCGTCCTTTTCTTTCTGAAATAAGTTTCATCACATTACCAATAAATTCTTGAGGAGTAATAATACTGACATTCATCCAAGGTTCTTCTACTTCTTTTATAAAAGTTGCGTCTGGTAAATCTTGAGGACTTTTGATTATCTTTTCTTCTTCATCAGTTTTTAATATTTTGTAAGCTACACTTGGTACAGTAACAATTATATATAAACCAAATTCACGTTTTAATCTTTCTTGAAAAATATCAAGATGAAGCATTCCTAAAAAACCGCAACGAAAACCAAAACCCAAAGCTTGTGAATGCTCTGGTTCATAAAATAAAGATGAATCATTTAATTTTAATCTTTCAATGGCATCACGCAGAGCATTATAATCATCTCCTTCTTTAGGAAAAATACCTGCAAAAACCATTGGTTTAATTTCTTTATATCCCGGTAAAGCTGATTCAGCTTGATTTTGTTCTTGAGTAATAGTATCACCAACACGCACTTCTTCAAGATTTTTTAGTCCAGTTACTATATAACCAATTTGTCCATTTTCTAAAATTGAATTAGAAATAAGATTAGGCGCAAAATGTCCAATTTCTAATGATTCAGCGCTTGCTTTACTGCGCATAAATTTTATTTTTTCATTTTTATTTAACGCTCCATCTACAATTCTTATAGAAGCAACTACTCCTCGATAATCATCATAAAAAGAATCAAAGATTAAAGCGCGTAAAGATTTATTAGAATTATTTTCAGGATTAGGAATTTTAGTTATTATTTCATTTAAAAGTTTTTCTACTCCTTGACCAGTTTTGGCAGAAACATGTAAAATTTCTTCTTTTTTACAACCAAGAAGATGAATAATTTCTGCAGTAGTTTTTTCCACATCAGCATTAGGTAAATCAATTTTATTTAAAACAGGAATAATCTTTAAATTTTGTTCAATAGCTAAATAAAGATTGCCAATAGTTTGAGCTTGAACACCTTGAGTAGCATCTACTAAGAGAATAGCTCCTTCTACAGCAGCTAATGAACGAGAAACTTCATAAGTAAAATCTACATGTCCTGGAGTATCAATTAGATTCAAAATATAACCTTTATAATTCATGCGAACGGGTGTTAATTTAATAGTAATTCCTCGTTCTTGTTCTAGTTCCATTTGATCAAGTAATTGAGCGTGCATTTTTCGTTTATCTATTGTATTTGTAAATTCCAAAAAACGATCCGCTAAAGTGGATTTACCGTGATCAATATGAGCAATAATACAAAAGTTTCGAATATTCATGTAATAAATTTGTTTATAATTTTCTGCTATATTTTAGCTCATTTTTTTATTTTTAGCAAGAATAAAAAAACCTGATTATTTATCAGGTTAGATTTCGTTAATTTCTGAAATGTCACTTGGTAAATTTTTAGTTTTTATTAGTTTATCTTTGATAATTTTAATAAATATTTTCATTTCATGAGTTTTTAGTATTAAACCAATAATAATATAAACAAAACAACCTAATAAACCAGCTACTATTCCTTGAATAAATATTCCCCAAAAAGTGTGCATATCTACAATAGAAGCTAATAAGTATTTACTAATTTGAACAGCTAAACTCATAAAAAGTCCAGCAATACTAAATTTACAAATGGCAATAAAAATTCTTTTTTCATCTAAATGTCCAATTTTAAATTTCAAAAATACCCATAATAAAGTAAAATTTAAAATATAGGCTAAACTGTAAGCTAAAGCTAAACCAGCTACTCCCATATTTATATTAGTTTTAGTAAAGATGATGTTGAGTATAATGTTAAAAGTTACTGCTACAATAGAAATAAAAAAAGGAGTTTTGGTATCTTCCCAAGCATAATAAGCTCTAATTAAAAGAGCTAATAAAGATTGAGCGAATAAACTAAGAGAAAAATAGGCGAGAGAGTCAGCAGTTTTAATAGTTGCTTCCCAACCAAATTGACCTGTACCAAGAACAATTCTTACAATTTGAGCTCGTAATAATAAAAATATAATTGTTAAAGGGATAATAAAAAATAAAATTTGTCTAACAGTGGAAGATAAATTTTTTACAAAATCTTTTTTATTTTGTTGATTAGCTAAAAGAGATAAAGTAGGAAAAGCAGCTACTGCAAAAGATACTCCAATCATTCCAATAGGAAAAGATTGAAGATTGTTTGCATAATTAAAAATAGTTATACTTCCGGCTGTAAGAGTAGAAGCAATAGCTGTGGTTATAATTAAATTAATTTGTAAAGCAGAGAGAGCCATTACTCGCGGTATCATTAGTTTGCCTATTTGAATAATATTTTTATCTTTGAAGTTAAGAATTTTTGAATAACGAAAACCAGTTTTGAAAAATACTGGTAATTGAATAGCTAAATGTAAAATAGAACCAATTATAACTCCCCAAGCTAGACCAATATTACCAATTACAGGAACTAAAATCGTAGCTCCAAAAATAATTCCAAAATTATAAAAAATTGGGGAAAGAGAATAAATAAAAAAGTTTTTTAAAGATTGTAAAACACCTCCTACAATTGCTGACATACCTAAAAATAAAGGACTCAAAAACATTATTCTAGTCATTTGAATGGTTAGTTTTAATTTTTCATCTGTAAAACCAGGAGCAATGAGAGGTATTAGTTGGGGAGTAAAAATTATTAATAAAAAAGAAAGAGGTACAATAATTATTCCAGAAATATTTATAATATTACTTATCAATTCCCAAGCATCTTTTTTATTATCTTTTTTTTGATAATAAACTTTGGTAAAAATTGGTATGAGACCAACACTTAAAGCTCCACTGATTAAAAGTACATATAATAAATCTGGTATTTTGAAGGCGGCATAATAAGCATCGAGAACATCACCAGTACCAAAATTATGAGCTAAAATACGATCACGAATAATTCCAATAAAACGAGAAACAAAAGAAGTTAGACCAAGAATAATGGCTGCACTGGTGATAGTGGTTGTTTTAGAAGAAAAAATTTTTATCATTTTATTTCAAGATTATTTTACAACCACTTACGCTTTTTTAATATTATTAGGATTAAAACTATAATTGCGGCTAATCCAAGAAACATTAACCAAACCCAGATGGGATCTTCAGCATGAGGAAGACCAGTAACATTCATACCATAAATACCAGAGAATAAAGTTAGAGGCATCAAAGCCACAGATATGACTGTTAGGGCGTTAATAGTTTTATTAGTTTTGTGGTTCATGAGTGAATCAACAGTTACATGTAGTCCATCTATAGTATCTTTATAAGTATCAGTGATAGACCAAATTTTACTTAAATAATCATTAATATCATCAAAATAAATAGACAGATTCTCATCTAAAAAATTTTTTCTAATATGTGATAAATTGCTAATTAAATAGCGTTGTGGATCAATAATTCTACGAAAACGAAGAATGTTTCGTCGATAAATAGCTAATTGTTTTACAGTTTCAGAATCTTGTTCTCCTTTAAAAATATTTTCTTCTAATTTAAAAATTTGTTTACCAATATTTTCAATAATTGGTTGAGTGTCATGAAAAAGAGCATCAATAATTTTGTACATCAAATATCCTGATCCTTTATCCATCCAATTTTTCTTTACAGTAGGATTTTTCATGCAACGATAGAAAAAATTTTTCATTAATTTACTATGTCCATGTTGAATGGTTATCAAATATCCTTCGCCAATGAAAAAACCTAATTCAGCATTGTTTATAGAATGAGTAGAATTTTTCCATTGTGGTATGTGTAATATCAAAAAAAGATAATTTTTATAAATATCAATTTTAGGAGTTTGTTTACCGCCTCTTAGGTCTTCATAGTCTAGATGGTGAAACTTAAAATTAGTTTTTAAATAATTAAAAGATTCGTCATCCATTTTATCTATATTGACCCAAGTAAGACCTTTTTGTTTCAAAGTTTTGACTGCCATATTTTTGAAATTATTCCTGAGGAGGAAGGTTAAGAGTAATTGATAAATAATCAGTACCTTTATCAGCAGGTTCATCAGCAATATAAATAACACCTTCTATATTTTTTTCTTGATCAGAAAAAGAGAGTTGTTTTTTTGTTTGATTATTGGTGATTATTTGAATTTCATAATTATTTTGTGCCAAATTATTTTTAAAATATTCAAAAAGAAAAGATGGTTCAGCAATTAAATAATTCCAATTAATTTCTACAATATCTCTTTGATCTGTGATTGGCTCTTTCATTATTTCAATAAAATCTTTCCAACTAGTTTTTTTCTTGATTGTAATTTTTCCTTCTTCGTTTATTATTTCTTCTTTTTTAATATCTTCATTGAAAATGAAAATTAGTGGGGAAATTATAACTTTTGGCACAAAAGCAGCAATTTCTACACCTCGACTTTTTTGTTTACCAGAAATATAATTAATAGTTTTTATTTCATCTTTATCATATAAGCTTATATTAGCAGGAAAGTTTGGTGGTAAATCTTTTAATTCTTTTACACGAGGTCCGGTGATAAATTTTAATAATACCAAAGATAGAAAAATTAAAAATATAATACAACCACATCCAGTGGCACAACCTTTTTTGGTACAGGATTTCTTTTTTTTCTTTAATTCTTGAATTGGTGTCCCCTGAATTTCAATTGGTTCAATTTTTCTTCGCATATATTATGTCTTTATTGTATCATAATTTTATATTTTTGTGTATAAAGATAGTTATGGTATACTTTTATTAAATAATTAATTCTTAGTAATTGCTTATGAAAATAAAATTTTGTGGAGCCGATCGTGAAGTTACTGGTTCATGTCATTTATTAAAAACTAAAGATAAAAATATCTTAGTAGATTGTGGTATGTATCAAGGAAGTAATTTTAATGAAGGAAAAAATCATGATAATTTTCTTTTCGAGCCAAGTGAAATTGATGTTTTATTGGTTACTCATGCTCATTTGGATCATGTAGGTAGAATACCAAAATTAGTTAGAGAAGGTTTTCAAGGAAAAATTTATATGACTGAAGCTACGGTAGAATTAGCTGAATTAATTTGGGAAGATGCTTATGGAATTATGATAGAAAATAATAAAAAATATCAGACTCCTATTTTATTTGATACAGTGGATATTGCAAGATCAAGAGCCCTTTGTCAAGGTGTTAAATATCGTGAGAGAATAGAAGTTTTACCAAATATTTTTGCTACTTGGAAAGATGCAGGACATGTTTTTGGAGCAGCATTTATAGAAGTGGAAGCAGAAGGAAAAAGAATTGGTTTTTCTGGTGATATTGGTAATGAAAATGTTCCTATTCTTCAAGATACAGAAAGGTTAGGAAAATTAGATGTTTTACTTTGTGAATCTACTTATGGCGATCGAATTCATGAAGATTTAAAAATGCGACAAAGTCTATTTTTAAATTTATTAAAAGAAGGTATAGAAAGAGGTGGGACAGTTATGATTCCAGCTTTTTCTTTGGAAAGAACTCAAGAAATTTTATATGAATTAAATAAATTAATTGAATATAAAAAATCTTTACCCAAAATACCAATATTTTTAGATAGTCCTTTGGCTATTGATATGATTGCTGTTTATAAAAAATATCCAGAATATTATGATGAGGAAGCAATGAGATTGCATTTATTAGGTGATGATTTTTTAGATTTTCCAGGTTTGGAAGTTACTTATACCAAAGAACAATCTAAAAAAATAAATAGTATACCTGGAGCTAAAATTGTGATTGCTGGAGCAGGAATGATGAATGGTGGTCGTATTGTGCATCATGCTTTTCGTCATTTATCTGATCCAGCTTCTACTCTTTTGATTGTTGGTTATCAAGCAGAAGGTACTTTAGGAAGAAGATTATATGAAGGAGTAGAAAGTGTAAAAATTTTTGATCAAACTGTTGAAGTTAATTGTGCGATAAAGGCGATTGGTGCTTTGTCTGCACATGGTGATCAAGTAAAAATTATTAAATGGATAGGTGAAGCAGAAAAAATTCCTCAAAAAGTTTTTTGTGTTCATGGTGAGCCACATGCTGCTACTGAATTAGCTCATCGTTTACGCGATAAATATAAAATAGAAACTTTTGTTCCAGAAGAAGGTGAAGAAGTAGAAATATAAAAATATAAATAATTAAATTTGGCTTATTAGCCATTTATGAAGTTTAAACTTAAATCACAATATAAACCAGCTGGAGATCAACCTAAAGCAATTGAAAAATTAACTGCAGGTTTAAACAAAGGTTTGAAAAAACAAACTTTACTTGGAGTTACTGGTTCAGGAAAAACTTTTACAATTGCTAATGTAATTGAAAAAATACAAAAACCGACTTTAGTTATTGCTCATAATAAAACTTTAGCCGCTCAATTATGTAATGAATTTCGTGAATTTTTTCCAAATAATGCAGTAGAATATTTTGTTTCTTATTATGATTATTATCAGCCAGAGGCATATATGCCAGGATCTGATACTTATATTGAAAAAGAAGCTCAAATAAATGAAGAGATTGATCGATTGCGTCATGCTTGCACTCAAGCTTTATTAACACGCAAAGATGTAATTATTGTAGCTTCAGTGTCTTGTATTTACGGTTTAGGTTCTCCAGTTGAATATGAAAAGATTGTTTTACATTTGAGCAAAGGACAGAAATTAAATCGGGAAGCTCTTTTGGAACATTTAATCAATATTCAATTTGAAAGAACTAATTCAGATTTAAAACGAGGCAGTTTTCGGTTACGAGGTCAAGTATTTGAAATAGTTCCAGTTAATGAAGAAATAATTTATCGTTTGGAAATTAGTGAACAAATTGATTTAATAGAAAAAGTTGATCCAATTACTAGAAAAGTAAAATATGAACAAGAAGATTTGTGGATTTTTCCTGCTAAACATTATGTAATTTCGGAAAAAGAGAAAAAAAGAGCTATTGAACAAATTGAAAAAGAATTGAAAGATCAATTAGCAATTTTTAAGAAAAAAGGTAAGATATTAGAATATGAAAGATTAAAAAGACGAGTGAAATATGATTTAGAAATGATAAAAAATATTGGATATTGTCAAGGGATTGAAAATTATTCTCGTCATTTTGATGGACGTAATGAAGGCGAACCACCATTTACATTGTTGGATTATTTTAAAAAAAGTTTAGAATTAGAAGTTCAGAGTTCAGATTTTTTAACAGTAATTGATGAATCGCACGTGACTGTTCCACAGATTCGTGGAATGTATGCTGGTGACAAATCACGCAAAGATGTTTTGGTAAAATATGGTTTTCGTTTACCAAGCGCTTGCGATAATCGACCGTTAAATTATGAAGAGTTTGATAAAAAAACTGATCAAGTAATTTATGTTTCAGCTACTCCAGATATTTATGAGCTTGAAGAAAGTAAAAAATCAGTAACACAACTTAGACGACAAGGGATTGAAGTTTCAACTGAAATATCGGGAGTAGTAGAGCAGATTGTTCGTCCGACTGGTTTAGTAGATCCAGAAGTAATTATTAAACCAGTAACTGGGAAAAGAAATATTATTTTGAATGAAAAAAAACATAGTAAAAAATCTCAGGGAAGTAAAGAAGTTTTTAATTTTACTCAGCATGATGGAAATAAATCTCAAATTGAAGATTTACTTATTCAAATTGAAGAAAGAATAAAAAAAGGGGAAAGAGTTTTGGTAACTACACTTACCAAAAAAATGGCAGAAGATTTAAGTGATTATTTATTAAAGAAAAAAATAAAAGTACATTATCTCCATAGTGATGTAAAGACAGTTGATAGAATAGATATTATTACTAAATTGCGTCAAGGTAAAATTGATGTAATTGTGGGAGTTAATCTTTTACGCGAAGGTTTGGATATTCCAGAAGTTTCTTTAGTAGCAATTTTAGATGCTGATAAAGAAGGATTTTTACGAAATGAGAAAAGTTTGATTCAGACGATTGGTCGTGCTGCTCGTAATGTTAATGGTAGAGTAATTCTTTATGCAGATGTGGTAACTAAATCAATTAAAAAAGCAGTTGCTGAAACTACTCGTCGTCGTAACATTCAATTGGCTTATAATAAAAAATATAATATTACTCCTCAGACTATTCAAAAAAATATTAGAAATATTTTGGCAGATTTTGGTTTATCTACTAGTCAAGGAAAAGAACTAAAAAATAAAAAACAAAAAGAAAAAATTAATATTTTAAAATTAGATTTAATAGGTGATAAGCGTCCAGTAGAAGAAATTATTAAAGATAAAGAAAAGTTAATGAAAGAAGCGGCAAAGAATTTAGAATTTGAATTAGCAACTATTTTACGAGATGAAATTAGAGAACTAAAAGCTAAGAAAAATAATTTCTGATAAAGTTATTAACATCATTTTTGCAATTTCTTGCAGAAATGTTATTATTTAATAAATTTAATAAATTGCTAGATACATTTTTTTTGTTATTTTAGCAGATAATCAAATTAAATTTGATTATAAAAAATTTTATTTATATTTTTTATATAAAAAATATGAAAGAACTTCATTCAATTGATAATTATCTAACTAAGGCGGAGTTAATAAATTTTAAAAAATTTATCAAAGATAAAGAGACTCCTTTTTTAGCAGTTAACTTAGAACAAGTAAGAAAAAATTATGATGCTTTGCATTCTAGTCTTCCTTATGCGAAGATTTATTATGCAGTAAAAGCTAATCCTATAGATGAAGTAGTAAAAACTTTGGATAAAAAAGGTTCAAATTTTGATGTAGCTACTATTTATGAAATTGATCAATGTTTGCGTTTAGGTATTACAGCTGATCGAATGAGTTATGGTAATCCAATCAAAAAAGCTCGTGATATTGCTTATGCTTATAAAAAAGGTATTAGAATTTTTGCTACTGATTCTATTAGTGATTTAGAAAAAATTGCTAAAAATGCTCCGGGTTCAAAAGTATTATTTAGACTGTTGTTAGAAGGCGGTGGAGCTGATTGGCCTTTATCCAAGAAATTTGGTTCACATCCAGATTTAATTTATAGATTGATTTTGAAAGCTAGTAAAATGAATGTTATTCCTTATGGACTTTCTTTTCATGTTGGTTCACAACAGCGTGATATTGGTCAATGGGATAATGCGATTGCTCTTTGTCGTTATTTGTTTGATGCTTTACAACAACACAATATAAAATTAAAAGCAATTAATCTTGGAGGTGGTTTTCCAACTACTTATGTTCATCCTACTAATTCTTTGGAAGTTTATGCTAAAGAAATTACCAAATTTTTACATGATGATTTTGGTGATGATTTTCCTGAGATCTTGATTGAACCGGGTAGATCTATGGTTGGTGATTGTGGTATTATTGTATCTGAAATAGTGATGATTTCTAAAAAATCAAGATTAGATCAACATAAATGGATGTATTTAGATGTAGGTAAATTTAATGGTTTAATTGAAACTTTGGATGAATCAATTAAATATCCAATTTTTTGGGAAAAAGCTAAAAAAGGTTTAAGAAATACTGAGAGAGTTATTTTGGCTGGTCCAACTTGTGATAGTGCTGATATTCTTTATGAAACTTATAAATATAAATTTCCTAAAGGTGTAAAAGAAGGGGATAAATTGTTTATTTTGTCAACAGGAGCTTATACTCAATCTTATAGTTCAATTTATTTTAATGGTTTTCCTCCTTTGAAACATTATATTTATAAAAAATAAAATATTATAAAACAAAAACCACCCAAATCTCCTGCGTGAATATTTAATTTTTTTAAATACTCGCGTGGGGGCGGGTGGTTTTCATTTATAAAAGAACATCAAAGTGGTAACCACCCGCCAGAAACTGGAAGCTGATAGCTAACTTTTTTGGGTGGGAGGCTTCAGGCTTATTTTCCAAAATTTTGGAAAACAATAAACTGCTTGTATGATATAAATAATTCCAACTACGATGCAAACACATTTAAATGATATTTGGTTGAATTTTGGAATAAACATGAAAGCAGTCATAGCCATTAGCCAATATATCAAAACTGTCAAAAGATCTTTTTGTTGAAACAATAGTTTTATATGTAGATTATTGGTGGAAATATTCACATTTTCGAAATAATGTTTCAACAGATATTTAATGAAAAGGTGCGTCATGAATATTACAGTTACTCCAATCAAGTTTATGGAAGTAACAATTAACTGAAACAGATTTAAAGTAATTTCCATTTTCAACTCCAATAAAAAAGTTGATTTAATTAAAGCAAATTTAAATTATTTTGTCAAGTTCAAGTTAGTAAATAACTAGTTGACAATTCACACTAGTTTGGTATAATTAAATAGTTCTTTTATTAAATATAAATTTATAATTAACCCTAAATAAAGGGTATTTTTGTATTTATTTAGTTAAATAGTTTTTAATTTTTTATGTATAATTTTAATATAGTAGATAAATAATATGGTAGATGAGAATCAAGGATCACAATTTATGCAAGATAAAATAATAATAAAGGGTGCTCGAGAACATAATTTAAAAAATATTGATCTTGAGTTGCCACGCAATAAAATGATTGTGTTTACTGGACTGTCAGGATCAGGTAAGTCTAGTTTAGCATTTGATACTATTTTTGCGGAAGGACAAAGAAGATATATTGAATCATTATCAGCGTATGCTCGACAATTTCTTGGTGGAATGAGCAAGCCTGATGTAAATGAGATTGAAGGATTATCTCCAGCAATTTCTATAGATCAAAAAGCTCATAGTGCAAATCCGCGTTCTACGGTAGCGACAATTACAGAAATTTATGATTATTTACGAGTTTTGTATGCCCGAGTTGGTGAACCAAATTGTCCACTTTGTGGTACAAAGATAGAGAGGATGACAACTGATGAAATGGTTGAACGAATTAAAAATAAAACATTAAAAATAAAGAATAAAAAAGAAATTTTAATTTTAAGTCCAGTAGTACGAGGTAGAAAAGGCGAATATTATCAAATGCTTTATGATTTATATAATTCTGGTTTTCTTGAAGTACGAGTGGATGGAAAAATAAAAAGTTTGAAAGAGAGAATTATTTTAAGTAAAAATCATAAACATACAATTGAAGTGGTAGTGGATCGATTAAATAATATTGAAGAAAAACGCTTAGCGGAAGCAGTAGAGACAGCCGTTGATCTGTCTAATGGTTTGTGTACAGTTATTTATTCTTTTGATTCTGTTCAAAATAAATCAGAAGAACAAATTTTTAGCACCCTTTATTCTTGTCCCAAAGATGGTTTTAGTTTTCCAGAGATTGAACCAAGATTATTTTCTTTTAATAGTCCTTATGGTTATTGTGAAACTTGTACTGGTTTAGGAACAGAATCACTTTTTAGTGAAAAAGTTTGTCTAGTTTGTGAAGGCAAAAGATTAAATAATACAGCTTTGAGTGTAAAAATCGCAGATAAAAATATTTTTGAGATTACTAGTTTAACAATTAGTGAAGCTAGAGAATTTTTTGCTGAACTTGAATTGAGTTTACCAGCTAAACAATTAGAAATTTCTGGAATGGTTTTAAAAGAAATTAACAATCGTTTGCAATTTATGTATAATGTTGGTTTGCATTATCTTACTTTGAATCGTAAAGCAGGAACTTTATCAGGCGGAGAAGCTCAGCGTATTCGTTTGGCTTCACAAGTTGGTACTAGATTAGTAGGAGCTCTTTATGTTTTGGATGAACCAACAATTGGTTTACATCAAAAAGATAATGATCAATTAGTAAAAACTTTACGAAGTTTATGTGATATTGGTAATACAATTATTGTAGTAGAACATGATGAAGATACTATTTTGGCTAGCGATTGGATTGTAGATATTGGTCCAAGAGCAGGTGTTCATGGTGGAGAAATTATTTATTCTGGACCATTAGATATTATGTTTACTGGAACTCAACTTAATTTAGAAAAAGTTAAACATTTTAAAATAAAATCAATTGATTCGTCTCAGATGGAAACATTGTTTCGTTCTGCTCAGGATAATATAGTGAGGAATTGTAAAATAATTGGGAATGCAGAAAAATCTTTAACTGGTAAATATTTACGCAGAGAATTAAAAATAGAATTACCAATAAAAAGAAGAAAAGTAGATCGAACGACAGCAAAATTAAAAATTAAAGGCGCGACTGAACATAATTTAAAAAATATTAATGTAGAAATTCCTTTGCGTCGATTCGTTTGTTTAACAGGAGTTTCAGGTTCGGGAAAATCAACTTTAATGAATAATATTTTGTATCGTGCGGTTGCTAATAAATTGAATCATACTAAAAAAAGAATTGGTAAGTGTAAAGAAATTTTAGGAATTGAATATCTTGATAAAATAATTAGAATTGATCAAAGTCCAATTGGTAGAACTCCTCGATCTAATCCAGTTACTTATACTGGAGCTTGGACTGGAATTAGAGAATTATTTGCTTCCACAGCCGAAGCACGAATGCGTGGTTTCAAAGCTGGACGATTTAGTTTTAATATTCCTGGTGGACGCTGTGAACATTGTGAAGGAAAAGGTAATTTAGAAATTGAAATGCATTTTTTACCTAGTGTGCAAATTGTTTGTGATGTATGTAAAGGTAAAAGATTCAATCAAGAAACTTTACAAATTCATTATAAAGGAAAAAATATTGCTGAAATTTTAGAAATGACTATTGAAGAAGCAAAATCATTTTTTGAAGATATTCCTTTTATTAATGATAAATTGAAAATGTTGAATGAAGTTGGTTTAGATTATTTAACTTTAGGACAATCAGCTACAACTCTTTCTGGTGGAGAGGCGCAAAGAATAAAATTAAGTAAAGAATTATCTAAGCGTAGTACTAGTAAAACTTTATATTTATTAGATGAGCCAACTACTGGTTTGCATTATGATGATGTAAAAAAACTTTTGGAAGTTTTAGATCATTTAGTTTCGCAAGGTAATACGGTTATGGTAATTGAACATAATTTAGATGTAATAAAATGTGCAGATTGGATTATTGATCTTGGTCCAGAAGGTGGAGATCAGGGCGGAGAAGTGGTTGCTATTGGCACACCAGAAGAAGTTGCACGAAAAAAAGGCAGTTGGACAGGGGAATATTTGAAAAAAGTCTTATGAATTTAATTGATAAAATTAAAAAATTACCAGATAATCCAGGAATTTATCTTTTTTATAATTCTAAAAAAGAATTAATTTATGTTGGTAAAGCAACGAGTTTAAGAGATAGAGTAGGGAGTTATTTTAGGTTAGTTCCAAGTGAGTCTTTTTATAAAAAAACGATAAAAAATTTTTCAGAGGAAATAAATAGTGATAAATTCTTATTAGAAACAAATAAAAAAGTTAGTGATAAAAAAAATTCTTCACTCCGATTTAGATCGGGATGGGGAATTAATTTAAGACCAATTGAACAAATGATTCATGAAGTCGTAAATATTAAAACCATAGAAACTGATTCTGTTTTGGAAGCAATTATTTTGGAAGCAAATACTATTAAGAAATATCAACCAAAGTATAATATTAGTTTGAAAGATGATAAGTCGTGGAATTATATTGTGATTACTAATGATGATTATCCAAAAGTTTTTACTATGCGTCAACATGAATTAAATAATTCAAAATTTAAAGTTCAAAATTTTAAATTTACTTTTGGTCCTTATCCCGGTTTAAAAACAAATGAAATGATGAAATTGTTGCGAAAGTTATTTTATATCTCTACCTGTTCACCTCTAATGTCTAAACAGGTTTCAAGTTTGAAAAATAATAAATCAAAGCAAAAGAAACCTTGTTTTTATTATCAATTAGGACAATGTTTAGGAGTTTGTGTGGTTGAAATTAGTTCAAAAGAATATAAAAGAGAAGTAATTCAACCATTAGTAAAATTTTTACGGGGAAATAAAAAAGGTTTGATAAAAAATTTACAAAAAAAGATGCTAGAAGCAAGTGGTCGGGAAGATTTTGAAGAAGCGGGTAGATTGCGTGATCAAATAAAAAATTTACAAAAAATTCAAGATATTGCTTTATTGAACAAAAGTTTTCTAGTCAATAATTTTGAATCAGAAACTAAGAATTCTAAACTTCGTATTGAAGGTTATGATATTTCTAATTTTGGCAGTTCAAATATAGTAGGGAGTATGGTGGTATTTGAAAATGGCGAAGCTAATAAAAATGAATATAGAAAATTTAAAATAAAAAATATTGAAGGACAAAATGATATTGACTGTTTAGCTGAAGTTATTGAACGCCGATTAAAACATCAAGAGTGGTTAATACCTCAAATTATTTTAGTTGATGGAGGATTATCACAGGTAAATAAAACAGTGGAAATTTTGCGTATAAATAAATTTAAAATTCTAGTAGTAGGAATTGCTAAGGGTTCAACTAGAAAAAAGAATGAATTTATTATTGGTTTTAAAAATAAAGAATTTGTTAACTGGGTAAATAAAAATAAAGAATTATTAATTAAAGTGCGTGATGAAGCTCATCGGTTTGCTATTAGTTATCAAAAGAGTTTAAGAAAAATAAAGTAAGAATTTAAATAAAAATTTAATTAAATAATTAACGACTTTAAATGTCGTTAAACAAAAAATCACGATATAATCGTGATTTTTTGTTATTTATTTTTTTATGAAAAAGTAGGCTTTTGTGGATAAGTTGGGTTTTTAGGGTTGCAAGAGTATATTAAGTGGGGTATAATGGTAATATATGGGGAAAAGTGGGGAATACCGCTTTCTCTTTAAAAAACTTATTTAAAACGAGGATGATAAATAAAATGCTTGTCTATTTATCAAACTCTTTGTTTTATAAACTATGTTTATTGGTGAATATTCCCACAATTTAGATGAAAAAGGGCGTGTGGCTGTACCAAAAAAATTTCGTTTAGATTTAGCATCAGGCGCAGTTGTTACTAGAGGATTAGATAATTGTTTATTTTTGTATACCAAAAAAGAGTGGCAAAAATTAGCTGAGAAACTTGCCAATTTACCATTTGCGCAAGCTAATACTCGAGCTTTTGCTCGTTTGATGTTAGCAGGAGCAATGGATGTGACTATTGATAAACAAGGAAGAATTATTTTACCAGATTATTTGCGTCAATACGCTAGTTTGAAAAAAGAAATTATTGTAGCTGGTTTATATAATCGATTGGAACTTTGGGATGCTAAAAAATGGAATGAATATAAAAAGAAAACAGAACTTGAAAGTAATAGAATTGCTGAACAAATGTCAGAATTAGGTGTGTAATTAAAATTGATATGAGACATGTACCGGTGTTATTAAATGAAGTTATTGATAATTTGAATTTAAAATCAGGTTCTTATGTAATTGATTGTACTTTGGGTGATGCAGGACATAGTGAAAAAATTTTAGAAAAAATTGGACAAGAAGGTCGTTTATTAGGTATTGATGCTGATCCAGAAGCAATTTTACGCGCTAGACAATATTTAGAAAGATTTTCTAGTCAAATTATTTTAGTAAGAGCAAATTTTGTTAATTTAAAAAAAATTGTAGAAGAAAATAGTTTTGTACCGGAAGCAATTTTGATTGATCTGGGATGGTCTACTCCACAGTTTAATGAAAGAGGTAGAGGTTTTAGTTTTTTACATCCAGATGAAAATCTTGATATGCGTTATTCGGAAGAGGTAATTAGCACAGCTGCTGATGTTTTGAATACTCGCACTGAAAAAGAATTATCTAATATTTTTAAAGATTATGGAGAAGAGAAATTTAGTAATTTAATTGCGGAAAAAATTATAGAAAAAAGAAAACAGGGAAAAAATTTTGCAATAGTTAGTGATTTGGTTGAAACAATTTTAGAAGTTTATAGAAAAAAATTAAAAACTAATAAAGAAGTTCCTTGGATAGGTGGTTTACATCCAGCTACTAAAGTATTTCAAGCATTGCGTATAGAAGTAAATAATGAATTAGGTATTTTGGAAACAACTTTACCACAAGCAATAGAAGTGTTGCAGAGTGGTGGAAGATTGGCAGTGATAACTTTTCATTCTTTAGAAGATAGAATAGTAAAACATTATTTTAAAAAACAAAATAATAAAAATATAAAAATAATTAATAAAAAACCGATTGTTTGTGGAGAGGAAGAGAGTAAAAATAATCCACCTTCTCGTTCTGCTAAATTAAGAATAATAGAAAAAATATAAATTTAAAAATATGAATCAATTTGCAAATTATTCAAGTAAGAGAGAAATAAAAATGCAATGGCGAAAGAGATTTTTAAATTCTTCTGTTTCTTTGACAGTATTTTTTGTAGGTATTTTATTTGGCATAATGTATATGGTGCAGATCAATTCTATTTCTACTAAGGGTTATGAAATGAATGAATTAGAAAATAAAATTACTTTATTAGAACGAGAAAATCAAAAAATACAATTTCATCTTGCTTCCAGTAAATCTATGCAAAGTATTCAATCAAGATTAGTAGGTACAGAATTAATAGTGGCAGATAATTTTCAATATGATTCTCTAGTTGGTACGGCTATGGCTATGAGATAAAATTTTTAATAAAATTGCTCCCGATGGGAGTTTTTTTATTTTTGTGGTATAATATTATTGCTTTTATTTATTATTTTATAGTTTAAAATACAGGTTTAAATGATCTAAAAAATAGGAATTATGAATTATAAACTAAGAATTAAAAATAGAATATGTGGATGTTAGTTTTACAAAGAATATTTTTTGATTTTTTATTGGATTTTGTTTTTTTTCCACTTTGGTGGTATACAGATGGTGTTAAACAGGCTTTTTTGTTTTCTCTGCAATTATTTAAAGATGGTAATCTTTATTTAGCTCCTGGACTTTGGTTGAAAAATATTTTTGTACCAATGTTTGGACAAAATGATTTACAAGGAAGATTGGTAAGTTTTTTTATGCGTTTAGTAAATTTTATTGGCAGATCACTTGCTTTGTTAATTTGGTTAGTTTTTTGTATTTTAGTTTTTTGTATTTGGCTAATTTTACCATTAGCTGTGATTTATATGTTTATTCAGTCAATGTTTTAATTTATGTTTCTTGTTAAGAATCCTTTATTTAATATTTTGACTTGTACCAATTGTGATAGTTCTGGTTATATTAAATTTAAAAAATGTCCACAATGCAAAGGTATGAGTATGGGAGTAATGAGAAGAAATAAATTTTTGTATTGGGGCGAACCCTTAACCAAATATCATATCAATGTAAGAAAAGCAAGACGCATTTTGGATAAGTTTAGAATTATTGGAAGTTTGATTTTTGCTTTAGGTTTTTTGGGATTATTTTTTTATTTTATTTATTCTGGAAATTTATGGAAAACATTATTTTCAAAACATTTTTGGTTTGGTGGTAGTAATTTACCAATACTTTTATGGTTGGCGATTATTGTTTTGATGTATTTATTTTATCGTCTATTGTTGTTGAATAAAGTTGTAGAAATTGTAGAAGGAAAATCTTATTCAAATAAAACTATGATTGAGGAAGATTTTTCAGATCAGATTTTACAAACTTGGGTAGAAGTTTTGAAAATGCCTAGAAAAAATAAAAAAAATATTTCTTTGGTATTTACAAATGAAGCTAGACAAATTTTGGAACAAGCTTATTTATTAGCAGACAAAGCTGGTAGTGAAAAAGTGGAAGTAGAACATCTTTTTTATGCTTTATTAGCTTCATCCAAAGTTAGTACAGTTTTTTTACGCTTAGGTGTTTCAATAAAAAATTTACAAATAAAATTAGCTAAACAATTTAAAGTTAGTCAAGAAAAAGTTTTACCTATTTTATCTGATGATTTAGAACAAATTTTATTCAATTCTTATGAGATTGCTTATGATCTTCATCAAGAATATGTAAATGTAACTGAGATTTTGGTAGCGACTATTAGACAATCAAAAGAATTGCAAGAATTACTTTATAGTATAGGAATAGATAAAAATAAATTAGAAAATGTAGTTGAATGGTTGCGTATTCGTGAAAGAATGAGAAGACAATATTATAAATTCAAAAAAATTGCTAAGAGAAGAAGTAAATATGGTTTAGATCGAGCGATGACAGCAGTAGCTACGCCATTTTTGAACAGTTTTAGTGAAGATCTAACTATGGCAGCTAAATATGGCTATATTACTGATTCAGTTGGTCGTGATGAGGAGGTTCAAGAAATTTTTAGAATTATTGAAGCGGGAAGACAAAGTGTTGTTTTGGTTGGTGAACATGGAGTTGGTAAAATGAGTATTATTGAAGGAATTGCTCAAAAAATGGTAGAAGAAGATGTTCCAGATCGGTTAAAAGATAAAAGACTTGTGCAAATTTCCACTTCAGTTTTATTATCAGGTGTTTCTATTAGTGAAGCTCAAGGAAGATTGATAAAAATTATGAATGAAGTTGCTAGAGCTAAAAATATTATTTTATTTATAAAAAATATTGATGATTTAGTTAGTTTAGTTGGTGAACAAGGTGGTGTAGATGTTGCTAAAACTTTGGCAGATTATCTTGGACCAGGAAAATTTTTAACTTTTGCTACGGCTACAACAGAGAATTATAATCAAAGAATTGTTAATACTCAGCTTGGCACAGTATTGGCTAGAGTAGATATCAAAGAAATGAATGAAAATCAATCTATTCAAGTTTTAGAATCCAAAGTTGGATCAGTAGAGTATAAACATAATGTCTTTTTTTCTTATGATGCTTTGGAAAAAAGTGTGCAATTAGCTAAGAGATTTTTTTATGAGCATCAATTACCAGAAAGTGCTATTTCATTGATGACTGAAGTGGCAGCTTATGTAAAAAACAAAAAAGGAATAAATCAACTTGTGTCTGGTGATGATGTTGGTGCAGTGGTAAGTCAAAAAACTGGTGTACCAGTGATGAATATTACTCAAGATGAATCTAGTCGTTTGATGAAATTAGAACAAGTAATGCATGAAAAAGTAATTGGTCAAGAAGAAGCAGTAAGTCTTATTGCTAATGCTCTTCGTCGTGCCAGAGTTGAGATGCGTTCTAAAAATAAACCAATTGCTAATTTTTTATTTCTTGGTCCGACTGGAGTTGGTAAAACAGAATTAGCTAAAACTATTGCTACGGTTTATTTTGGTGGAGAGAGTCAAATGATTCGCATTGATATGAGTGAATATCAAGATGTTGGCAGTATTTATCGTTTAATTGGTCAGCCCGGTAGACAAGGTACAGGAGTTTTGACTGAAGCAGTGAGACAAAAACCTTTTTCTCTTGTTTTACTTGATGAATTAGAAAAAGCTAGTCCAGATATTTTGAATTTATTTTTACAAGTATTTGATGACGGTCGTTTAACTGATAGTACTGGCCGAGTTATTGATTTTACTAACACCATTATTATTGCTACTTCCAATGCTGGTACTGATTTTGTACAAGAACAACTTGTTCAAGGAGTTTCTTTAGAAAATATTCGTCAACAATTATTAAGAGGTGAATTGAAAAAATACTATAAACCAGAATTTATCAATCGTTTTGATGGAGTAGTTTTATTTAAACCTTTAAATAAAAATGAAATTAAACTAATTGCTGGTTTGTTATTAAAACGAACTAATAAAGATTTACAAGAAAGAGGTATGTCTTTACAAGTAGAAGATACAGCTTTAGAGGCTTTAGTTAAAATTGGTTTTGATCCAGAATATGGTGCCAGACCAATGCGTAGAGCTATTCAGGATAATGTAGAAAATAAAATTGCTGAATTAATTTTATCAAATAAAGTACAATGGGGTGATATTTTGATATTAAAAGGAGATTTGGAATTTAAAATAGAAAGATAATTATGTATTGGTTTTTTTTCTTTATTACTTTTTTAGTAGGTATTTTTTTTACTATATTTTTTGGTTTTGTGATGGATAAGTTAGGAATAGTAGATAAACCAAAAACTGAAAAAAGAAAAATACATAAAAAGAAAATACCTTATGGTGGTGGTTTGGCTATTTTTTTTACTTTTTTTATAATAGTTTTTCTTTTATATATTTTTTCTGATTTATTAGAACCGGGAATTGGCTTGAGACAATTATTAGCTTTATTTTTTGGTGGATTGATTTTGATGATAGGAGGATATTTTGATGATAAATATGTTTGTACACCAAAGAGACAAATTATTTTTCCTATTTTGGCAAGTTTGATTGTTTTATTTTTTGGAATTAAACCAGTTTTTATTACTAATCCTTGGGGACAACCATTTGATTTAAGTAATATTACTTTGGGAGTTTTATCTTTGGCTGATTTTATAGTATTTTTTTGGTTAATGGGTATGATGTATACCACTAAATTTTTAGATGGTTTAGATGGTTTAGTAGCGGGTATAGTATTAATTGGTTCTTTAGTAATATTTTTTTTGTGTTTACAAAAGCAGTGGTATCAACCAGATGTAGCTTTATTAACAATTATTTTTGTTGGAGCTTTAGCTGGTTTTTTAATATTTAATTTTCATCCAGCAAAAATATTTTTAGGTGAAGGAGGAAGTTTATTTACTGGTTTTATGTTAGGTTGTTTGGCAATTATTTCAGGAAGTAAAATTGCTACAACTTTGTTAGTGATAGGTGTGCCAATGTTAGATGTGGGGCGAGTTATTATTCGTCGTTGGCAAAAAAATAAACCAATTTATCTTGGAGATTCCGAACATTTGCATTTTAGACTTTTGAATAGTGGTTTGACTCAAGTGCAGGTAGTATTGCTTATGTATGTTATTGCTTTTTTGTTTGGCATAACTACTTTATTTTTACAAAGCAGTCAAAAAATAATAGCTTTATTATTTTTATTTGTTCTTATGATGATAGTAGGAATTTGGTTTTCAAAAAAAGAAGAATAATATGAAAGAAGAAAATAAAAAATTAAAAACTTGGCATATTATTTTTTTAATAATTTTAATAATTGCTTTTATAATTGTAAAAATTTGGCAATTACAATGGCCAGAAGCTTTAGTTAATTTGAAAGGTGTTGAGTTAAATGTTTTGATAGCAAAAACACCACATCATATGTATAAAGGTTTGAGTGGTAGGGAGTTTTTTGGTGAACATGATGCAATGTTATTTGTTTTTGGATATAAAGATAAACATGGAATTGTTATGAGAGACATGAAATTTCCCATAGATATTGTTTGGTTTAATGATGGGGTAGTGGTGGATATAGCTTCATTTATAAAACCAGAATTTGATGTTCCAGAAGAAGATCTTATGATTTATTTACCAAGAATGGAAGCTAATGTTGTTTTGGAATTACCGGCTGGTTGGACAGTAAGAAATGATTTAAAAATAGGGGATAAAATTACCCTTGTGGAAGAATAATCTTGACTTATTTCTTATTTTCTTGTAGAATATTAGCGTTTCCTAATAATTAAATTAATATAAATATGTTTGCAGTTATTGAAACCGGCGGAAAACAATATCTTATCAAAACTGGTGACAGTTTAAAAATAGAAAAATTAGATGTAGAAGCTGGTAAAGAAGTAGTGTTTGACAAAGTTCTTCTTTTGGCTAAAGAAGATGGGACTGATGTAAAAATTGGTAAACCTTATTTGTCAGGCGTAAGTATTGCTGCTGATGTTGAAGTTCAAGGTCGTGGTAAGAAAATCCGTGTAGTGAAGTTTAAAAATAAAATTAGATATAAGAGAACTAGTGGTCACAGACAACCATTTACTCAAGTAAAAGTTAAGGAAGTTAAGGCATAAAATAAAAAAATTTGTTTGTTGATAAGTAAGCAAAAAAATAAAAATACTTTCAAAATTTGAAAGTATTTTTTAATTATATATTTATTCTGTTTTTTCTTTTTAATTTTATTTTACTAGATTCCCGCCTACGCGGGAATGACAGGTGGAGGCGGACGGGAATGACAGGTAAATTCTCCCCTTGAGGGGAGATTAAGAGGGGTGTTGGCAATTTATTATGAGATAATATCTTTCCGCCTTTAACGAGACGAGCCAACA
>JAAZJX010000092.1 GCA_012800155.1 Candidatus Magasanikiibacteriota bacterium | reverse complement strand
GCCATGGCGCGTTCGTCTTTGGATTCGCTGTCGATGGCGATCAGTTCCAGAAAATAGTTCACTACATCGTTGCTCATGCTGTGCTCCCAGATGTCAATTATCGTTTGAGTCCAGACTGGAGGCTTTGCTGTTTTTGTCAAAGCAATTTATCCGGCACCGCCGCGAAGCGGGAAAAAGGGTCTATGGCAAGCTTTTTACAGAGTCTGTGGATTAAACGGTTTTCTCCAGCACAACGAAATAATCCCTGGCGCAACCACGCAGCGAATACTTCCATCCCTCTATCCCCGAAAAGAGCGCGTGGAGTTGTTTTTCGTCATATAAGTATAGAGGGCATTTGGACTTGTAGCGAATCTTGCGCTGCCAGGCCAGGAATCCTTTGGACACCGGAAAACTGAACATTACCTTCCCGGAAGCCACACGCATGGCTTTCTGGACAACCGGCATGGGGTCTTGAACGTAGTCCATGAAACCCATCAGGATCACGTAGTCATACCTGGTGTCTTCATCCAGTTCGAGAAAATCGACAGTCTCAAAGCTGCACTTGTCGATCACACCCGCTTCCGTGGCAAGCTGTCTGGCAATCCCAAGCATGCGCGGGGCGAGATCAAGGCCATGCACATGCTTCAGCCCTTGCCTGATGAGAGCCACCATATAGTGTCCGGGGCCACAGCCAACATCCAGGGCGGTTTTGCCGTCCCCGGGAGCGCATTCTTCCAGAACGGCTTCAAAGCGCAAGCGCATACTCCGGCGGAAGTGTTTATCGATATAGTTCCAAAAAACGTTGTCACGTGAGCCGTAGATGGCGTTGAATCTTTCCGAATATCTGTCGAAAAAGCCGGACGTCCTGTCATCCTGAGGCATTCTTATCCTCTTGCAGCTTGATTTGTTGCAGGTAATCCCTGCAATTGATGAATTCACTCAGTTTCAGGATCGCGCGCAGTTTGCCTTCCACGGTTTTCAGGTTCACGTAGCTGCGGAAAGAGTTCAGGGCGTTCATCTTGAAGCGCGGATGCGAGGGGTCGATTTCACGGGGGTGGATGTAATACAGAACGTTCCGCTGGGCGCGCTGGAGCTTCTTTGCCATGCTGACAATCATCCATTTGGGGAACAGGCGCAGGTATCCTCCCCCAAAAAAGCAGATGTTTTTGCCGAAAACCGGCGCCACGGTGATTGGGAATTCAAATATCCTGCCCTGGGAGGTAGTTACCCAATGCGGGTCGAATTGATCGGTCTTTATCCCCCCTTCAAAACGGGCGGCGGGAAAGACGGAAGAATCGAATGAATAGCCTTTTTCAATAAGCTTGTCGAAAAACCAGGGGGAGCTATCCGTATAGGAAAAACCGGGGCTGCGGAAGCCCAACACCTCATTTCCGCAGATATCTTCCAAAAGCTTCTTGCTCGTCTCCAAATCCTGGGCGAATTCTTCGGGAGCCATTTCATACACATGCTTGTGGTTCATCCCGTGGGAGGCGACCTCATGGCCGCGGCGCGAGATTTCCCTGACCAGGTCAGGATGCCTCCGCGCGACGTAGCCAAGGACGAAGCAGGTGGACTTCACTTTGTATTCATCCAGGATATCCAGAAGGACCTGGGTGTTTTTCTCAACGCGGGTCGGCAGCGCGTCCCATTGCGCCAGTTTTGGGACGTGTTCTCCTTCCACGGTATGGAAATAGTCTTCCACATCTATTGTAAAAAGTGCTTGCATTTCAGCTCCTTACGGGGAACGGCACCGACATCTGCCCTTCTCCGTATTCTAAGGCACGCCAAAGCGCGAAAGACAGGATAAGACGCTTTGGCAGTCTGCTCAGGGTATAACAATACTGTTTTGTGTCAATGTTTTTTTCGGGGATATGCTGTTTCCGGTGATGGGGTATGGGCGGCTGCTTGTTTCTGGTTCACGCAGATATACGCGGATAAAAGGCGCGGATGAGCGCGGATTGGGGTTAAGGGGTTCTGTTTCGGGACTGGCTGCTTGTTTCTAAAAGACTGGATCCCGGGTCAAGCATGCGCTTGCCCGGGATGACACAGCTTTATAGTCTGGTAGAGCTTGTTTCGGGGGCTCCTTTCCACCATTTCACCATTCCACCTTTCCACCTTCAAAGACCGCGTTCTATTTCTTTTCACCACCCCACCACGACATCACGACACCACGCAGTCCTGTCTGGATACCGCTCTCCTTTGCTGCTACTGGATTTGGGGGTATCATCCTTAGGTATGTGGTTGCGAAGTTAAGGATGACCCCAGGTAAATCCCAGGAAATCTACAGGATGCAAAGGGGAGCGATAGCAGCGCGCCCCCGGGAACTAAGGAAAGAAAGCCCGGTTTAGAAGGAGCTTTCCAGACGCGCCAGATCCACCGCTTCGGCGATGGCGATCATAAGTCCGGCGTCGCCGATGCCGTGGGCTTCCACGATCACGGAAATCTTCTCTCCCACCTGGATGGAGAGGGTGCCGGATTCTTCGTCCGGGTCAAACTCCTGGGTGCCGGTGTAGCCTTTGACGCGGATGGTTTTGGCGCCGCTGCCCACGGACAGGCCGCCAAACATGGAGGCAATGCCGCCCAAAAGGCCGCCAGCCTGTCCCAGCACGCCGCCGCTGGAGATGGTGAGGTTAAGCTCGGCGTCGTCCCTGCTGTATTTGGCGGTAGCGATGATGGAATTGGCGCTGCCCAGGATCGCGCCAGCCGAGCCGAGGGCTTTCGCGTTCTTTTCTTCCAGCCTGAATCCGGCAGGTGCTTCCGGGATGAAGGGCAGAAGCTGTTCAGCCAGGATCTCGGCGATCTTGGTCTGGGCATAATCGATCTCGTTCTGGGCTCCGGCAAAGTCGTCCTTGCCCAGCATGATTTTTGCGTTGTCGAGGCTTTGGATAGCCTCTTCCTTCGCGCCCGCGGAAAGCATCGCCGCCGCCATAAGCAGCAGCATTGCCGTGGCAATTATCTTTTTCATGGTAAACTCCTTGAAGCAGTTACGGCAAGGTTGAAACTTTTCCCGTTTATGTCAAGGAAAAAGTCTGCTTTTCCGCTGTCCCGCCTCCTCCCGGAGTATGCGTTCTCACTTATTTTTTCAAATCGTATCACCATTCTTTCAATTCGGTGATTTCGGAGCCTGGCGATATCACGATTATTTCAAAACGATATCACGATTTTTTCAAATAAAATTCCACGACTTTTTCATACGGATTTGTTAAGTGAAATCACTGGAACAGATTAGAGATTTCCGATTCCGAATTGATTAAACAGGGCTTAGTAACCGTGAAATATCACGATTATTTCAATAGCACTTTGTAAGGTATTGAATGGCTGCTGATTAATACAGCCCCATCTTCAATCTGATCGGTATCCAAGACATTAATCTATCTTATCATATTGAGCGGAAAGAACTTGACCACCTGTGCGAGGGGGTGCTTTGTAGCACCCATAAATCAACAGTCGGGTAACCGAGAAGGAGATCAAGATGACCAAGCAAAACAATAATCGCAAAGGGCAAGCAACTCTGGAGGAGATGGTTAAATCAGGCAGCCAACTTATTCTGATGCATGACGATGGGACTGAACAGCCAATCGAAGAGATCGCCAAGAAAGATGATATTCTGCAATTAGGCACAACAATGAGGGTAATCGAGATGGATAAATCGGGATTAGATAGCGACCCAGCCGATGACGATCCATACGCTAATGAGTTTCACTACAAGAGCTGGTGGAATCAATTTCGAGGCCCCTGGCTGCAGTCAGAGAAGATGACCGAGGACGAGATCAAGACCAGAGCCGATGATGCCTGGGAATGCGGAGACTACAAAGAAATGATAAACTTGATGGCGGAATTGATCTGCCGCCTAGAAAAGAAGAGATAAAAGCAACTAAGCTACTCAATGACCCGGTTCTGCCGGGTTTTCTTTGTTACACATAGTTCATCTACCATATATTCTCATCCTCGATTGTGATTCGAGCAATGGTAACAATGTTGGATTTGTTGGCACTAAGACGTGATAATTCCCGATCCAGATTCAATATACGCTTCTTTGCATTGAGCTCGTCCTCAAGGCGTTTTCTCTTTCTTTCTCTTTCCTCTTCACGATAGATATAGTAAAAAAAACATAGCATTATAAAAGTAATCATAGCTAACCTCAGATAATAAGCTAATGCTGTGCCATATTTCAGCCACTCTATAATTGCATCATTTGGCGAGGGCTAGCAGCTTATAGAAAGCATCTGTGGCGGTATAGACCTGGCTGATCCCGATTAGGACAGTCACCAGATTCCCTTCGATCTTGATATCGGCTATGTAGAGGAAGGCATCGCACTGGTTGGTCAGGAAGATATGGGGAAGCTCCTGATACTCCTTATCCAGTGTGTGGGTGATGATCTTGTCCTCAGTCAGCTTTGCAGGACTACTTTGGCTGTTATCGCCCACTCCTTTATCTTGATCCTGTATCTCGTATTGCAGCTTAGTGAGTGACAAGAGGCCATTCTGCAGGTGTTCGGTGCCGATAGCTTCATTGGCTATCTTGCTTCCGGTTACCACTCCATCCAGGATGTGATTGCCATAGATGCAATTGTTCTGCAAGCCCCTGGCATCTAGCTTCCCGATCGTGCAGGTCTTACCACTGAACTGACCGAGGGAGTTGCCCAGGTTATCCCAGATCTCATAGAAGCCGCAATCGCCTTCGTTTTGGATACCAATCTCATAGTAACCAGAGTCTGGCACTGTCTCGCTCAGATGTTTGCCTTCTGCCCAGGATTGACCGGGCCTGAGAAGTCGGATATCCACTCCCGATTGAGGCTTACGTTCTGTGCCTTCCATAGTATAATAGCCAATGGCGAACTTGTACATGTATACTCCTATTATGATTGTTAAGGATTAGGAATGTGGGATCACCGTCTCATCAAAGTCGGTGATAATAATGATGCCGAAGTCGATATAGCCGGGAGAGCCGATGTATCTCGATTCCAGACTGAACTTGACCTTGGTGGGATACTCGTGCAGATCATCAGGACATTTGGGCAACTGGGTTATGGTGACCGGGAACTGGCTGTTGATGCTGTTATATGCAGTGTATTCGAGATAGAGCCTGCCGGGACTGAGCAGGAAGCTCATCAGGCTATAGTACTCGGCTGGCTCAAGTACCGCTTCCAGATCGAAGGAGTCTTCCCGGTAGGCTTCCCTTCTATGGATGACAGTGGGATCGTAAGCGTTCTTCTTCTCGATGCGATACTTCTGATTGGGGGCATACTCAACCTGCCCATTCTGGCAGAAGAAGTAATAGATGCCGTCATCAGCCCAGCGGATAAGCTTGAAGCCCTTTATAATAGCCATGCCTTCACCATGTATTCATCTTCAATGTAGTTACGCTCCAGTTCAGTTATGGCATAGATCTGATTCTGGATGCGTATCTTGGACTGGAGGGAGAGATTGTATTTACTGAGTTGGTCTATGGTAGCTTCGCAACTCCACTTGGAGTCATGAAAGTCGATCAGATAGTCTTTGATTATACTCTGGAGTTGAGTGGTATCCCCTGCCAGGATATCCAGTGAGCTTATCTGCGGTTTCTCAGGATTGCCTCGCTTGGTAACGAAGTCGACCACATCGTCAGCATTGATGTCTATTATGGCACTGGCATAGGCGTCCTTGTTCTTGAACACGATCTGGCCTTGAGGATTGCTGAAGATGGTGGCATTGTATAACATGAGCATGGCTTGCAGAGCTTTGATGTTATCGGTCTGCTCATCGTTATAGTTTTCATAAGCCTTGCCGGGGAACAGCTTGGCCGGGAAGAGATTGCCATGAAAGTGTGCTTCGATCCAGTGGTTAACGTATTGACTGCTGCCATAGCTGCGACCATCAATGGACCCCACTGATACCAGGCCATTATATAGATTGGTCTCGGAGATGCCGTTCTCGAGGTAGAAGCCAATGAACTCGTTATGAGCATTAGCCAGAGAGGCCAGGTCTTCCACCCAATCGGTCTTCTCTTCATACTCGATCACTACCGGGCAGATGTTGTTGAAGAACTTGTATATACGGCCACGATAGCGGCCTTGATACCTTGTAGTAGCAGGACTCGGATAGGTAGCCTTGATTACTTTCTTATAGGCAAAGACGAAGCTCATGCGGTTAGCTATGGTATCGATCAAATAGCCCCAGAAAGGACCCGGCCAGCCGGAGTTGTCATAGCTGTAAGTCCAACCTCCAGTGGGATTGGGGAACTCTATCAGATTGTCAAAGTCAATGTGGGCAATAGTCAGTGCATTGCCGGAACTGATGTTCAAGGTCGGCAAGTTGAACTGGTTGGAGTATGGTATGCTGATCGGTATTCTCTGTTCGATGTCTTGAATAAAGTAGCCCAATATCCAGATCGGCAGGTAACCCGCAGTAAGGCTATAGTAGTGTGTGAGATCGGAGAACAAGGAAAGCAGTTTAATCTTATCATAACAGGTAATCTTGAGCACTCCGGAGGAGACATCAAAGGATAGCTGAGAGGTGTCTATTATGCCTGTAAAGAACAAGGCAGCATCCCTATAGACCTTCACCTCGAAATGGGATACATAACGCTCATGCTCGTTTGAACCGGAGAGGATGTTGTCCTGTATCCAGGTAGTGGGGAAGCACTCGAAGACCAGTCGCTTGGGTTCTCTGGTATAGTTCGAGACCGACTGCAGTTTATCAGCTGAGATGCTCAGGCTGATGATAGCTCTATTGGTAGCGGAATCAATCAGGCTGTGCTTGACCTGGTTATAGTCTGTGGCATCGGTCTTGCCTTGTATGAAGTCGATCTTAAAGAGATTAGGCATTAGACTTCACTCCTGATCATTTTGCCTGTATCAGCAATCTCGCTAATCTTAACCGGATCATTGGAGAGAGGATCTACGTTGACCTCGATGATGGGCTTGGAGTCCTTCACTGTTTGCTTGAGTGAAACGATCTCGTCTTTCATTGCGGCTATCAGGTCGATCAGGGTATTCATACCGCCTCCGGAAGAGATATGCCCACCAGCGGCATAATATGAGCCCAAATTGGCAGGTAGTGGCACAGTCGGTACCGGTATCCCTGATAGAGCGGTCCTGACCTGATCCAGAGGAGCGAAGTTGAGGAAGTCGAATAGACTCTTGCCCAGTGCTTTGACCCTTTCTTTGGCCGTGACATACTCATCACCTTCAGCTTCGATAAGGATGCCACCTTGCCCATGGGAAGGCCCTGTCAGAATACCGCCAGTAGCTTTCTTCTCAAACTTTGTGGCACTGATCCTGGCGATGTTAGCGATACCGGCAGCCATCGCAGCTGCAGCAGCCGCCACTGCCAGTCCGGGGCCTACTACGGGAATACCTATCATGGACTTATACGCTCCAATGGTGGCAGAGAAGGTATCCACATAACCTTGAGCTATTGCTGATGCCTTCCACAGCTTGAAGCCACGCTCGGTATCCTTATCCTGAGCCGAAGCAAGGTCACCGAAGATCTTGGAGATGCCACTTGCTACCTGAAGCTGATGGTTCGTTCTGAGTGTGTTCAGGGTCTCCTGCTTCTGCCGTTCGATCTCCACTTCAGTATAACCAGCTTCCAGGAGCTTGGCTTTCATCTTCTCATAGTACTTATCAACTTCCAGAAGCTGCTTGCTGTAGCTATCACCGATGTTATCTAGGTCACGAGAATAGAACTCGTCTCTGATGTCCTGCAGTTCCTGCAGCTTGGCTTTCTCTTCATCCTGACGCTCCTGGAGCAGTTTGGCATTACGGACATTGATCTCGGTAATCTGTGCTTGAATAAGCTGCTGTTCCTTCTCCGGAAGATTCTGTTGAGCCCAAGCATAATACTCTTCCATACTGGCTTTGAGAGCGTCATAGGAGTTGACTCCCAGGTTCTCCAGATTGGAGAAGTAGTCGATCTCAGCTTTGTATCTGGCTTGAACAGCATCCTTCTCTTTGGTAATAAGCTCATTATCCTGCTGAGTCTTCCAGGCATCCAGGTTCTCGATGGCTTGACGTTCGGCATCACTGCCATCCTGAGTAAACTCCCTGATCAGGGCCAGCCTTCTCTGGTATTCGGCTTCGATCCGAGCAGTCTCAGTCTGCCTTAATCGGGCAAGCTCTTCCATCAAGCGTAACGCTTCCCTGCGTCTGGCTTCTGCTTCGGATGCGGCAGGATTAGGTGCAGGGCTTGATGAACCACCTCCTGATCCACCTCCGGGATTGAAACTCAAGTCAGGCGCATCCAACATAGCCTGTCTGTATGCTGCGCCTATCTGCTGTAGATCATTCTTGGCAGCCTGCAGTTGTCCGGTTAAGGCTCCGAACTGGTTGAGCCGTCTTTCTAACTTAAGCCACTCACCATCATTACCGAAGTAAGAAGCTGGATTGAAGCCCATAGCGTTACGGTCACTGGTCAGGAACTCCCAGTCCACCGAGTTCATTAGCTGTTGTCTACGGGCTCGAACCCTATCAACTTCTGCCTGCTGTGAGTCGACCTCTATCTGTAGCTCAGCCACTCTCCTGATCTGGGCGTTATATCTCTCCCCATAGATCTCCGAGATCTTCTTCTGTACGAGAGCGTCGGAAGCATTACGCAGGGCAGTAGCCAGGTTATTGTAGGCAGCAGTCTCTAAGTTGATGTTACCCAGATAATCCGAGTAGTTATCATTCAAAGACTTGATGACATTCTTCATCTCCTTCTTATCTGCGGCTGTAAGGGAGGTAGCAGAACGCAGTTCCAATAATCTGGAAGCCAGTAAACTGAACTTCTCAGCTTCCACTGATACCTGCCGCTGGGCAT
>JAAZJX010000037.1 GCA_012800155.1 Candidatus Magasanikiibacteriota bacterium | reverse complement strand
TCTTCTATAGGGGCGTAAGCTCAATGGTAAACTGCCTCTCTCCAAAAGAGGTCTTGAAGGTTCGAATCCTTCCGCCCCTGCACGCTACATTTAGTATCAAGAGAATCTAGGTACTCTCAAACGGTTTTTCTTTCAGCAAAAATGATGGCCTATTAAAACTTTCTACAATTATAAGTTGCCGAGAAAGAGTGATAACATAATTGTGTTTATCGTGATCTATCGGTATTTCTTTGCCATCTATTTCGATTCGAATAGTAGAAGATATAAAATAGCAATTTTTATGTTTTTCGAAAAAATCAATCATTTTATCACTTTCATAATCAATATAATCCCTTACATATATTAAAGTAATTTCGGAATACTGTTTAACAATTTTCTCCATCTTCTCAACATCAATTTCTTTTGAAATAAGAAGCGGATCTTTTTTCATTCTTTCAAAATCGAAATATTCCTTGACTTGAAATTCAAATGGAAAATACTCTTCTGGAAGCATCAATTGTTTTTCATCATCATCTATCGGCCTTAAAACAGAATCCTTTTTAGCAACCATGACAGCTGTATCACATGATGTTTCGTTCTCGGTAATTACAATAAAAAAATAATCTTCTTTTTCAAATTTACTTTCTATCCATTTTAATGCTATGGATGTAATAAAAAGCTCTTTTATCTTCTGCCCATTTATCGTTCTTCCCTCTATCTCTATTTTGTCGTGCGAAGTCAAACTAAAAATTGATTCGGTTAATACCTTATTGTCGACAGGCACAGCAAATCCTTTTATATTTCTGAACTTATAGGTTAGAGCCGCTTTAAAAATTTTATCGTAAATAATTTGTGCATCACCATTAATTTTTAACTGATATTGAAAAATTATTTGCCATTTATCGCTCATATTGAATTTTTGCTTTAATTATTATTTGCTTTATTATAGTTTATAAACATAAAACTGCAATAAATTGTAGAAATAAAAACTCAAAAAACAAAAATTTTCGGTAAAAAATGCATTATAGAATTAAATGTATTTTGACAAAAAGATATAAAAATATGGAAAAAGCTGTTCGATTTTTGTCATAATAATTGTTTCTTTTCTTCTATATGTATTGTGTACTAATTATTATTAATATATATACTAAAAGTTGTTACTAGGACATTTCTATCTTACTCTGGGTAGGACATTATCATATTGCCATTACAAGATTCTCTTGAAGATTGCTAAATTTAGTAAAATGGTATACCATAAAAATAACTAATAAGCATGTCCTGTTGTTTATTTGTATTAAATCCGGAGTGAAAAATTCTACAATTGAATACTCACCAAGCTTGCTAATGCGTTTGAGACAAGCATGGATGATTTAATTTCGTAATTACTATGGCAAATTCTAAAGAAGCGAAAGCGCGCATAAAAATAAACAAACTTCTTGAAGAAGCAGGATGGCGCTTTTTTAGTGATGAAAAAGGGCCAGCCAATATTCAGTTAGAACCGAACGTAAAAATTACTAAAAAGGAAATTGATGCTTTTGGCGAGGATTTCGAAAGCACCAAAAGTGGGTTTATTGATTTTCTTTTGCTTGATGAAAAGGGATTTCCGCTTGTTGTTTTAGAAGCGAAGAAGGAAGAAAAAGATCCTCTCGATGGAAAAGAACAGGCACGTCGCTATGCTCAATCTCAAAATATCCGTTTTGTTCTGCTTTCAAACGGCAATCTTCATTACTTTTGGGATTTAGAGCGAGGTAATCCAGAAATTATTACGGAATTTCCAACGCAGGAATCTCTTTTGCATCGTCTGGAATTTAAACCGGACAATAAGCGACTTGCTGATGAAAGAGTTGAAGCAGATTATATTGCGATGACACAAAACCCAAATTACAAAGAAGATCCGCGATATCAGGACGAGTCAACAAGAGAACAGTATCTCCGCGATGAGGGATTGCCAATTTTACGTCCGTATCAGCTTAAAGCCATCCAAGCCCTGCAAAGAAGCGCGGAAGTTGGCAACGATCGCTTTCTTTTTGAAATGGCAACAGGTACAGGTAAAACACTTGTCTCTGGCGCAGCTATTAAATTATTTTTACGAACTGGCAACGCAAAAAGAATTTTGTTTTTAGTAGATCGCTTAGAGCTTAAAGATCAGGCATATAAAAGTTTTGTCCGTTATCTCAAAAATGACTATACATCGGTTATTTACAAACAAAATCGCGACGACTGGAAAAAGGCAGAAATTGTTATCTCAACTGTTCAAAGTTTATCCTCGCAAGATAAATACAAAAAACTTTTTTCGCCTACTGATTTTGATCTCGTTATTTCCGATGAGGCTCATCGATCTATTGGTGGTAATAGCCGTGCTGTTTTTGAGTATTTTGTTGGCTACAAGCTTGGATTAACTGCAACACCGAAAGATTATCTCAAAAATATTGACCCACAAAAACTTTCATCAAGGGACCCGCGTGCTTGGGAACGTAGGCAACTTTTGGACACTTATACAACTTTCGGCTGTCCAAGTAGTGAGCCGACTTATAGATACACACTGCTTGATGGCGTAAAAGATGGCTATCTTGTTAATCCTGTTACTGTTGATGCGCGCACCGATATTACTACCGAGCTGTTATCGGAAAAAGGCTATGCTGTTATGGTGGAAAATGAGGAAGGTGGGGAAATAGAGGAGACCTTTTTCCAGCGCGATTTTGAGAAAAAATTCTTTTCCGATAAAACCAATCAAGTATTTTGTAAAACAATTATTGAAAATGCCTTGCGAGATCCGATAAGCGGTGAAATCGGAAAAACCCTTGTTTTTTGTGTAAGCCAAAAGCACGCTTCCAAAATTACGCAAGTTTTAAACCAAATGGCACACCAAATCTGGCCAGATAAATATAATTCTGACTTTGCCGTGCAAATCACCTCAAACATTCAGAATTCTCAGCAAATGACGATCAATTTTGCCAACAATAACCTCAACGGACATACAAAGTTTTTACCTGGCTATAAATCAAGTAAAACAAGAGTTTGTGTAACAGTTGGTATGATGACAACCGGATACGACTGTGAGGATATTTTAAACCTCGCTCTTCTACGACCTGTATTTTCCCCGACCGATTTTGTTCAGATAAAAGGACGGGGCACTCGTAGATTTACTTTTGAATATAAAAATGAAGACGGTGAAGTACAAGAAATAAAGAAGGATAGGTTTAAGTTTTTCGACTTTTTCGCCAACTTTGAATACTTTGAAGAAAAGTTTGATTATGACGAAGCACTTTGCTTGCCAATTATCAAAAGAGGTGGCCAAGGCGAGGATGAGAGAGTAGGCGTTGATGTTGATGAGATTGAAATTTTTGACCCTGATAAAATCAAACAATTAACTGAAACACCAGTTGGTACCGAGGGAATGAAAATTGACCGCAAACTCTTTGAAGAAGCAAGAAAGAAAATCAAAAAAGACGAAGAAGTGAAGAGAGCCGTTAATCAAGAGCAATGGGAAAAAGCGGTAAAAATCCTGCGCGACAAATACGAGAATAAACCAGAGCTGTATCTCAATCTTGAGAAGATTCGCAAAAGCGAAAATCTTGACCGTCGTTTATCTTGGCGTGAATTTTTGGAGCGAGTTTTCGGATTTATTGATACTTTCAAATCAAAAGATGAAAAACTGGAAGAAGAAGTTGAAAAGTTTATCTCAATCTATAAACCCGAAAGCAAATATGTTCCGTATATCAGAAATTATCTGAAAGCGTATATTGCCGATGATCGTTTTCGTGAAATTATCAACAGCAAGCATTTTGGCGAACTAAATTTCTATCCGGGCTTTAGTTTTCAAGAATTTCAAGCACTAAACGGCTGGCGCGATATCGTGCCCGAATATGTCAAAGATTATGTATCGGTTAATCAATATATGAGGTAAATATGGACCAAGAATTTTTAAATCAAATATTACAATATTTGAAAAACATAGCAGATGGAATAAATAATCCTACAACTGCGTGGATTTCTCTTTTTGGCGTTTTGGTTGCTCTGTTCTTGGGAGTTTTAGGCATTTTTCAAGACTGGATAAGATCATTGTTCAGAAAACCAAAACTTAATGTATCAATAAAATTAGAATCACCTGATTGTCATAAAATCACTATGAGAAATTCCCAGACAGGGCAATTTGTTTGTGACTCATACTATTTTCGATTTCGAATTGAAAATACCGGCAACTACCAAATGGAGGATGTAGAAGCTATGGTAGTAGAGTTATACAAAAAAATAAATGGACAATATGAAAAAGTAAAGAGTTTTTTGCCATTGAATTTAGTTTGGGCTCATAGCTCAGGAAGACAAATTACAAAACCTAAAATTCAACCAAAATTATTCAAATATCTTGATTTTGGATATATAGTGCAAACACATTTTGCTAATCTTGGTCTATTTGGGTTAGATAGCATAAATAATATCGCTTTAATTTTAGATGTAGAAGTTCCACCAAATACAGGATCACATATTATATTTCCGGGAGATTATAAAATTAAAATTAAATTTGCGGCCAATAATCTTAAGCCAGTAGAAAAAAATTATAATCTAGTGATCCAGGATAGTTGGAATAATAATGAACAACAAATGTTAGATAGTATATTAATTCAAGAAATTTAATATGTTAGACACAATCACAAAACGAAAAATTGACTCGGCCCGGCAAATTCTTGTCGGCAAAGTTCCTGATCCAAAAGCGCAAGTGGAGCAAATTACTACGGCATTGGTCTATAAATTCATGGATGATATGGACAAAGAAGCAGAAGAGCTTGGCGGAAAAGCAAAGTTTTTTACAGATGACTTGAAAGATTTTGCGTGGAGTAAATTGTTAGATACACGCTACTCTGGGCAAGGGCGGATGGATTTGTACGTAAGAGCTATCAGTGCTTTTGCTAAAGCAAAACAATTACCACAGCTTTTCCGTGATATTTTCAAAGACGCTTTTTTACCTTACCGTGATCCTGAAACGCTCTCGTTGTTTTTGAAAGAAATTGACAACTTTACTTACGACCACAGCGAAGATCTTGGCAATGCGTTTGAATACCTGCTTTCAGTTCTTGGCAGTCAAGGCGATGCTGGACAATTCCGTACTCCGCGACATATCATTGACTTTATTGTGGCAGTAGTTGACCCGAAAAAAAACGAAACTGTTTTAGATCCCGCTTGCGGTACAGCAGGATTTTTGATTTCTGCTTATAAACATATTTGCAAGCACAATTCTTCAAATTTTAAGCCGGAAAAAGAAAAAGCTGAAGAAAAATTGGCGGAAGGAGAAACAATAGCCGAAACTGTGCTTGCGGAAAAAATTTATCGTGGCGACCAGCTTACACCTAATGAACGAGGCAAACTAATGAATAATTTTGTTGGCTATGATATTTCGCCGGATATGGTAAAACTCTCGTTAGTGAATATGTATTTGCATGGTTTCTCTGATCCGAAAATTTACGAATATGACACACTTACCAGTGAAAAACACTGGGGCGAACAGTTTGATGTGATAATGGCTAATCCACCATTTATGTCACCAAAAGGTGGCATTCGTCCGCATAAAAGGTTTAGTGTACAAGCTAACCGTTCCGAAGTGCTTTTTGTGGATTATATTTTGGAGCATCTCAATCTCAAGGGCCGTGCTGGTATTATTGTGCCGGAAGGAATTATTTTCAAAACGGAAAATGCCTACAAACAGCTTCGCCAAATGCTTATTGAGGACGGGCTTTTTGCTGTTGTTTCACTTCCTCCAGGTGTTTTCAATCCGTATTCGGGAGTAAAAACGAGTATTTTGTTTTTTGATAATGAGCTTGCCAAAAAGAGTGATGAGATTTTGTTCTTAAAAATTGAAAACGATGGTTTTGATCTTGGCGCACAAAGGCGGAAGATTGATAAAAATGATTTACCTGAAGCGTTGGATATTTTGGAAGCATGGAAACAAAACAAGAAAAAAGATAGTGATATTGCGCTTTGGGTAAAGAAAGAAAAGATCGCTGAAAGTGGTAATTATAATTTGACTGGTGAAAGATATAGAGAGGTTGAAATACACAAAAGTCAAAAATGGCCATCGGTTGAATTGCAAGAAGTTGCCAAGATTGATTGGGGCAATACTGAACTAACGAAAAAATCTTATATTGAGAATGGTAAATTTCTTGGCGTAAGTGCTGCTGGTGCTGATGGTCGAATAAATCATTTTGAGCACGAAGTTGGTGCTACTGTTTTATCTGCAATTGGAACAAATTGTGGAAGGGTATTTTATCCGACCGAAAAATTTACTGCTATTAAAAATACGATCACTTTTACACCCGACCATAAAAAACTGGAGCCGAAATTCTTGTTTTATATAATGAGAAGCAATACCTTACCAAAACGAGGTGGCGGGCAACTTTTTATATCAAAAGGTGATGTTGAAAAGTATAAAATTCCGCTTCCACCACTTGAAGTGCAAAAAGAAATCGTGGAGCAGATTGAGGTTAAGCAAAACGCAATCAATCACGCCAAAGAAATCATCAAAAATCTAGAGAGAGAGAAACGATATTTTGGCCAAGAGCTTAGAAAGTTAGAGGATATTGAGTGGGTGAAATTAGGAGAGGTGTGCGAAATTTTAGACAGCAAGAGAAAACCCATTACAAAGGCAGACAGAAAACAGGGCAAATATCCATATTATGGGGCAACTGGAATTGTGGATTATATAGATGATTATATTTTTGATGAAAAATTAGTTTTGATTGGCGAGGACGGAGCAAAATGGGGCGTTGGCGAAAAAACAGCCTTTATCGCAGAGGGAAAATATTGGGTTAACAATCACGCTCATGTTTTACGACCAAATAGAGATAAAGTTTTAGATGAAGTACTGGCAGTTTATATTGACTCAATTGATTTAGCGCCCTATATAACCGGCGTTACGGTGCCAAAATTAAATCAAGAAAAAATGCGATCAATTAAAATCCCTCTTCCACCACTTGAAATACAAAAACAGCTCGTCGCTGAAGCGGAAAAGGAAGAAGAAATCATCGCTTCTAACCGTCGCCTGATTGAGCTTATGGAAGAAAAAATTGGCAAGATTCTAAACGATATTTAAGTAATATGCGATATTTAATTAACAACGATGGCACTCCCTTTGAAGCCACTGAACTTCAAACTTTGCGAGATGAGTTGGATGCTTTGACTGACAATAAGCGTACTGAATATAGAAACCAAAATGCTTCAGCTATTGCTCAACACGAAGCCATAAAATTTCTGATCGTTTCCGGTCCCGGAACAGGAAAGAGTCACTTATTTTTGGACAGGATCAATTATTGGTATCAGCAAGATGCACAGGCGAAAATTTTTGTAACCAGTTTTGTAAGAAAACTTGTTGTGGACTTGCAAAATGATATTAATGGTGATAAACGATTATCTAACGAGCAAAAAAGCAATATTACTGTCACAACTTTACACAAATTTGCGCGAAGTATTGTTGAACAGAATCATGGTACAACGAAATGGCGATTTCAGCCTCGCTTTCAAATAATAGGACAATTTTGGAAAGATGTTGTGTGGGGCGATGTTTTAGCTTTTTATACGATATTAGACAAGAGCGTTTACACTTGGAAAAAATTTGAGGAACAGTTGCATAATGCCGAGTTTGAAGAATCTGATGAATGGCAGAGCTTGAAGGAAGTTTATTTTAAGTTGTGCCAATTTTACAACGCGGCTGGTTTTGCTGACTTGATTTTACGTGCCAAAGACGCATTAGTGGAAAATACCAATCTCAATAAAAGTAGTTATTTTATCATTGATGAATATCAGGATTTTAATTCTGCGGAAGACGCACTAATAAATCAATTAGCAAACAACCCAAAGGGTCTGTTTGTTGTTGGTGACGATGAGCAGGTTCTTTACGAAAAGTTAAAATCAGGAAAACCAAATCTGATACGAGATCTTTATAAGAATAGTGACTATGTAAATGGAATGTTGCCTTTTTGTAGCAGAAGTAGTTTTCACATTACAAAATCAGCAGGATATTTTATTCAGCAAAATCGAGAGATAGAATGTATAGAAAAAATCTATTTGCCAATTAAAACGGCTGACGACGAGCCAAGAGTACAAGTTATTGCGTGTGCAACTGCTTTCACTGCTGTCGATTATATAGAAAAGTTTGTGACAGAGAATAAAATGGCGATCGATGAACGAAAAACCAAGTTGGAAACAGGAGAAGAAAAAGACGCTTTTCTACTTATATTAACTCCAGCAAAAGAAGTTAATTTTTACGGAAAGGAGAAAAAGAAAATCATGAATATCGTGACGGAGTATCAGGTAGAAAATCGCCATTTTTCTGAAGATTATTATAAGATTTTGAGTTATCATTCTCTTGCCAATAATTCCCAAAACAATTTTACTTTCCGAAAAGTTTTGCAATACGAAAATATCGCGGAAACGAAAGTACATGAGCTAGTTGATAGTGCCATGCAAAATAATCAAAACTTTTGTGATCTTGAATCCGAGGAAACTAAAAATACGATACAAAGATGCAATAAGATTAAGGCAATTTTGGAAGCCGACGATCAGACGATAGAACAAAAAATAGAAAATATCGCTTGTATTATTTCTGTAGCGGATCAAAATCGACTCAAAGAGGATATTGAAAAAAAATCCATTAATCAAAAAGAAGTATCGAAAATTGAATATCAAGAAGACGAGGAGGCGGAATTAGAAGAAATTGAGATAAGAAAGATGGGTGCTGTGGAACTGATAACAATAGTTGGATCAAAAGGGTTGTCAGCTGACCATGTGATAATTATTGGCTTTGATAATGTAAATATGAGTTGGGTAACAAAAAATGCGTTCTATATTGCAATGACTCGTGCCAGAAAAAGTTTACATATCCTTACCGCGCTAAAATCTGGTGGCGCGAGGCAAGCACACAATTTTTTGGACCAGTTGTCCGATAAACATATAGAATACTCTAGTTATATAAAAGGCAATCATACAAAAAATTCATTGCAAGGAATACAAGAATTTAAGAATTATCTCAACAATCTAAATTCAAAATCCCAAAGTCGATGATAAATTTGAATTCTAATCCCACCTTTTTAATTTGTAGCCCCGCAAAAAAAATTGGACGAAATTCGAAAAGCAAAAGTGCAAAAAAGAAGGGAATCTGAGGGAAGGAATTTTTATTCTCTTGCGAATTAAAATAGAGTACTTCCACTTTTCTCTGATTAAGAGAAATACAAAACAGTAAAGTTTTCTTTTATATACCAAAACTTATTAACTAAGACATTTCTATCTTGCTCAAGGTAGGACATTATCATATTACCACTACACATTACCAATTCTTCTTGTTAATTTTTTTGTTAAGTCATATAATGAAATCATTGCAAATTAAATAAAAATTAAAATTTTAAATAAATGTCATTAGAATTTATAAAAAAAGAAAGAATAAGTATAGTTCCAGATGTTTCATTGTTTGCAAAATTAGGCAATGCGAATTATACAGTATCAGAAGCTATATCAGAACTTATAGATAACTCTATTGATGCAAGAGAAGATACTGTAAATATAAATATAAAAATTTTAAAGAACAAAGTTATCGTTGAAGATAATGGTAAGGGGATGAATAAAGAAGAAGCTATAAATAGTGTTATTTTAGGCAAATCCAGTAAAAAAACGGGGGACTTAGGATATTTTGGAATGGGACTAAAAACAGCTTGTATGTCCCTTGGAAAAAAGTTTATTGTACAAACCAAAAAGAAAGGATCGACAGAAAAGTACTGCATAAATTTTGACATCGAAGAATGGGAAAAAAATAATAAGTGGGATCAGCAAATTAACATTTTAAAACAATACAACGTAAATGATTCGGGTACTAAAATATACATTACTAAATTAAAATTTAATCAACATAAAAATTTAATTGAATCTCTTTTAATACACCTTTCGGAAAGATTCGGAGTATTTATAAGTAACAAAGAAGTAAAAATAAAAGTAAATAATAAAGAGGTAAAACCACTAGAAGTAAAGCTTGTTGATAATTCAAAACAAAACTTTGTTATTACTTTAAACAATGGTAAAAAAATTACAGGATGGACAGGAATTCTAGAAAAAGGATCACAGGAGAAGAGCGGTTTTAATCTTTATAAATATAATAGATTAATTCGAGCCCACGAAAAACTTGGATACCATTATCATCCATCGAAAATGTGGATTACTGGTGAAATACACCTTGATCCTTTACCAGTAACACATAATAAAAGAGAATTTATTAATAACGATCCTTTATTTGCTGATTTTTTTAATAAGTTTAAAAATATTTTGAAAAAGGTAATTGAAGAATCGCAGAACAAAAACAAAGAAGAAAAAATAAAAGATTTGCCTCAACAAGTTAAAGAAACTTTTAAAAATAATCTATTAGAAGCTTTAAATAATTTCGATGAAATAAAGGAGTTTTCTTTTCCAAGCAACCAGCAGTCAAAAAAAGATGATGATGGAGAAGAATTCAATAAAGAAAGAAGAGAGACCACAAATAATCCAACAAAAAATAACGAAAATAATAATATCAATAAAAATAAAGACAGAACACCTAAAAAGTTTTCTCAGAACAAAGATAAGTTCATAACGATAAACTCAGAAAAATATAAATTTGAATTTGAATGGACAAATCTTGATGATGATAAGAAATCAAAAGAATCTTTTTTAGACCCATCCACAAAAACAATAATGATATTTTTAAATAAAAAATATAAACTTTTAGATATTTTAAATGTAGATCTGTTATATATGATATTTTATATAGCAGAAGGAATTATAGAGGTTTTTCTAAGAGAAAGTGGACAAACAAATGACAAATTAGTTTATTTAAGAGATGGTGTAATTAAAAAACTAGCAGAAGTTTATTCAGAAGATATCACCCTAAAAATAAAAGAAAAAGATGAGAATGAGATAGAAGCATATAATCACCTAATGAGTACTAAAAATAAAGAAGAAATGCTGCTAACTAAAAATGAAAAATTATGTCTTAGTATGCGATTAGAAAAAGGAATGACTCTACAAGAAATTGGTAATCATTTAAAAATTACAAGAGAAAGAGTTAGACAGATAATCAACAAATCCTTATTAAAAATAGAAGGCAAAAAATATATAAAGTCCCAAGAATTAAAGGAATTAAAGACAGAAGAAAAAAATATAATAAAAGATATCACAAATATTTATGGAACTTCTACAGAAAAAATTTATAATCTAAAAACTCAGGAATTGGAGATAGAAACAAAAAGAATAATAGAAGACACTGCAAATGCTTATGGAATTTCTGTTGAAAATATCATGGGCAAAAGCAGAGAAAAAAAATATGTACTTCCGAGACACATAGCAATATATAGAATTAAAAAAGAATTAGATATTTCTTTTTCCGAAATTGGCAAAATGTTTAAAAGAGACCATACGACGATGATAAGCGCATTCAAAAAAATTGATACTCTTCTTGATGAACAATATAAAAAGTGCAATGAAGAACATTAAAATTATAAGAAAGACTTGCAATGATTATCTCAATGCTCGTACGGAATTTTTAAAATTTGTAAACTCATTAAAATCCAATCAATTATTAAATGGCAATAATAATATAATTGGAAGTAGAATAGGGGAATTTATTGCTTGGCAATTACTAAATGATCAAAAAAGAAATCCCTAAATAAACGATCAGTCCAATATCAAAGATTTTGATATTATTTGTGGTAATGGCCCGAAAAAGTATCTGTTAAATTAATTAGTCTGGAAAATAAAACAGGAAGAACAACTAGATTAGAAGACACTCGGGATGAATTTATTTTAATTTTACTTAATAATGATTATAAAGTTGAATTAATTGGTCAAATTACTAAAGATCAATTTGAACAAAATAGAAAAACCAGTAAAAACCTTTATGTTTCTCGTAGAATGTTGAATGAAAAAAGGATTGTTCAATAGGGTTGGGGCAAAAATTCATAACAAAAAACATTGTCAAAAGTATTTATAAATATAAAATTAATCATAAATGAAAAAAACAATAAAATTCATTACTGAAAATAAAAACAAGCTTGAAAGTGCTAAATCTTTTTTTGAAAAGTACAATATAGAAATAAAACAAAAAGTTTTACCGATATATGAAATTCAAAGTGCTGATGGAATCGAAATAGCAACT
>JAAZJX010000036.1 GCA_012800155.1 Candidatus Magasanikiibacteriota bacterium | reverse complement strand
TGGTGGTTTGTGCCCGGATAAATTAAGAGAAATTATTAAAAAAGAAATTTTGAAATAAAAATAAATAGAATATAAATTAAATTAATTTAATGAATAAAAACAGCTTTATTTAAATTTATCTGATTTATTTAAGCTTTGTTTTATTAAAATAATTTATATAAATATGGAAATTAAAAAAACTGAAAAGCAATCTCGAGCTATTAAATGGGAAATTAAAGAAAATAACAAAGTTATAGGTAGAGCTTTTTTATATTTAATTTATAATAATTTACATTCTGAACCTTATGGTTTGATAGAAGATATTTTTATAGATGACAATCAACGAGGAAAAGGAATAGGAACAAAATTAGTAAAGAAAATAATTGAGGAAGCAAAAAATATTGGTTGTTATAAATTAATTGCTTGTAGTCGTTATTCTCGCCCACAAATTCATGAATGGTATAAAAAACTTGGATTTGAAGATTATGGTAAAGAATTTAAAATAAAATTAACTAATAATTAATTATTAGCTTGTTTATTTTATTATAATATTGAATAAAAAATTTAGTTTAAAACAAAAAATTGTTGATTAATTATTTTAAAAAAGATATTTTTAAAAAACCGACTTTGGTCGGTTTTTAGTTAATTTTATTTTTATTATTGTAAATTTTTTTTCTAAATATCAATAATCTAGCTAAATAAAAAATATAATAATAAAATTTGTAAAGCTAGAATAATAGCAATCCCAGCTTGAAAAGAAGACTTTTTTGTTTTGTGACGAAAAAAGTACATTCCTCCCAAAGCACCCAGAGAGCCGCCAAGCGCTGTTAAAAACCAAAGCATTTTTTCAGATATTCTTTTTTTAGATAAGGTAGAACGGGTTTTATCTATTCCAAAATAAAAAAAAGTTATGATATTGATTATTATTAAATATATAATTATTAACTGAACAATAAGAGAAAGTTGAAAAAAATTTTCAAGCATATTATGAATTATGATGTTTTCTATCTTCATCAGAAAGTTGTATTAAAGCTTCTCTAATTTCATTTGGTTTAGGAACATTTTTAAAAATAATTTTTATATTTTGTGAAGCAGTTTTAATTTGCACATCACCATATTTAAATATAGAAGGAAAAAAACCATTTACCACAACAGTTACATCTTGGATACGATATAAATCCATTTCAGAAATTGTTTGAGAAAATAATCCTTTTTGATTGATACTTACAATTCTATCATTAGTAACTATCCAAATATCTAAATAAAATTCTATAAAGCGGAAATAAAAAAAGAGACAAGTCCCTAAATAATAAATACTAGCTGAGAGAGTGGCAAGAGGAAATAAAATTTTACTTGTTAGAGGATCTAGTATATTAGGATAAAGATTGTTTATTAGCAAGTAAACAACAACTGGTACAGCCAACATTAATAAAAAAATTAAAAAAGATGGCAAAAAAGTAATAGGATGTCGACGCAATAAATATTCTATTTTTTCATAACTTTTTTGTCGAATGAGATTGGAAATAATCATATTTAAAAAATTAAAATACCATTAAACCATTCATAATTAAATAAAGGTACTGCTGTTTGCCAATCAACATTAATTAATAAATACCAAGTTGCGTAAAGAATAAGAGTGGCTAAACTAAAAACAAAAAAACTAACAATAAAACTAGCTAAAGTAAAAGAAGCAGTTACAACTATATGATAAAAATTTAAAATTGAAAATATGAAAAATATTGCTAAAAATCCAAAGTAAATGAATAAAAATATATATAAAGATATTTCAAACATAGTTTTTATAAATTAAATTAAACCTGTTTGTTCAATGTATTTTTTACCTAAATGTTCATAAGCGAGTTTAGTAACTTTGCGTCCACGCGGAGTTCTTTCAATCATACCAAGTTGGAGTAAATAAGGTTCGTAAATATTTTCTATAGTATCCATTTCTTCTGCAACTGCTGCAGCGAGAGTGTTTAGTCCGACTGGTCCACCAGAAAATTTTTCAATAATAGCTAATAATATTTTTCTATCAACATCATCTAAACCTTGTTCATCAATATTTAACATTTTCAAAGCTTCTTCAGTAATTTGTTTATCTATTTTACCATTATGTCGTACTTGAGCAAAATCCCGAACTCTTTTAAGTAGCCGATTAGCTACTCGGGGAGTACGACGAGCGGAAACAGCTATTTTTTTACTAGCTTCTGGTTGTATTTCTACTTCAAGTATTTTGGCATTACGGTCAATAATTTTTTGAATGTCTATGTGCTCATAAAAATTAAGATGAAAACTATGTCCAAAACGATCGCGAAGTGGACCAGATAATAAACTTATTTTAGTAGTTGCTCCAATTAAAGTAAATTTTTCAAGAGGCATTCGTAAAGTACGAGCCGTAGGACCTTTGCCAACGATAATATCTATAGCATAATCTTCCATTGCAGTATAGAGGATTTCTTCAATAGTTTTATTTAATCTATGAATTTCATCAATAAATAAAACATCACCTTGTTGTAAATTGGAAAGTATAGCAGCTAGATCTCCAACTTTTTCTAAAGCTGGACCAGCAGTTACTTTTAGATGAGAACCCATTTCTTTGGCAATAATATTGGCTAAAGTAGTTTTACCTAAACCAGGATTTCCATAAAGTAAAATATGTTCAATAGATTCTTGTCTTTTTTTGGATGCTTCAATAGAGATAGCCAAAGGTTCTTTGATGTGATTTTGTCCAACAAAGTCTTTTAGAGTTTGAGGGCGAAGAGTAATTTCGATCAAGGTTTCGTCTGGTTGTTTTTTAGGCTCAACCAATCTTGGTTCAAAATTATCGTCCAATTGGTAAATTTCTTCATTTATCATAATAATATAATTATACTTTTTTACTCAAAAAAAAGCAATTAAAACAAATTTATTTTTTTACCCTGTGGATAAATTAAAACATACTTTTTTAGTCTAAGTTATTTATTCTCTTTGTTTAGTCAAAAAATGTTTATGATGGTTAATATTTGGCGAGTAGTTTTGAGTATGTTATAATTAATAGTATTAAAAGCATAAACACAATATATTGTGGTTTGAAAAAGACAGATTACACTATATATAGTGTTTTTATTAAATAAAAAGTAATGTGACCATAATTTTTTGGTGACATTTTTTATCCCCATTTTATCTTCTTGGTAAAGTTTGGAAATTTAGACTTAGAATGATAAAATGTAATCTCTTTAAGCAATAATTTTTTATAAAAAATATTTTAATTATAAACCTATGGGACCAATTGATTCTAAAATACTTCAAGATATTCATCTTGGACAAGAAAATGATGTTAATTTCAAATATAATTTTGAAAATGGCATGAAATTTTCTCGTATTTTTAGTAAAGAAGGTGTTAATCCTTTTGATATGGTGGAGTATGAGAAGCGAGTTTCAGCTATACGTGAACCAGATGGAACAATTGTTTTTGAAATGAAAGATATTGAAATTCCCAAAGATTGGTCTCAAGTAGCAACAGATATTATTGCTCAAAAATATTTTCGTAAGACTAATGTACCACAAATAAATCCTGATGGTACATTACAAATTGACGCTAACGGATCACCCGTGCTTGGATCTGAAACTAGTGTCAAGCAAACTATTCATCGTTTAGTTGGTACTTGGCGTTATTGGGGAGAGAAATATGGTTATTTTGCTTCTCCAGAAGATGCGCAAATTTTTTATGATGAATTAGTTGTTATGCATTTAAAACAAATGGTAGCTCCTAATTCTCCACAATGGTTTAATACAGGTTTGAATTGGGCTTATGGAATTAATGGTTCAGCACAAGGACATTATTATGTAGATCCAGATACTGGAGTAATGACTAAAGCCAAAGATGCTTATTCTCATCCTCAACCCCATGCTTGTTTTATTCAATCTATCAAAGATGATTTAGTAAATGAAGGTGGTATTATGGATCTTTGGTTGCGTGAAGCTCGTCTTTTTAAATATGGTTCTGGAACAGGAACTAATTTTTCTAGTTTACGAGGAGCAGGTGAACCACTTTCTGGTGGTGGTGAATCTTCTGGACTTATGAGTTGGTTAAAAATTGGTGATTGTAGTGCTGGAGCAATTAAGTCTGGTGGAACAACTAGACGAGCTGCCAAGATGGTGGTATTAGATATAGATCATCCAGATATTGAAGCTTTTGTAAATTGGAAAGCAAAAGAAGAGCAAAAAGTTGCTGCTTTGATTGCTGCTGGATATTCTTCTGAATATGAAGGCGAGGCTTATGCTACTGTTTCTGGTCAAAATTCTAATAATTCTGTTAGAATTTCTCACAAATTTATGGATACTGTAAAAAATGATGGTTCTTGGAATCTTACTTGGCGAGTTGATGGTACAACTTGTAAAACTTTGAAAGCCAGAGAACTGTGGAATCAAATTGCTTATGCAGCTTGGGCTTGCGCTGATCCGGGTGTTCAATTTGATGATACTATCAATGATTGGCATACTTGTTCTGAGTCTGGAAGAATCAATGCTTCAAATCCTTGTTCTGAATATATGTTTTTAGATGATACTGCTTGTAATTTAGCTTCTTTTAATTTAGTAAAATTTTTCAATCCGCAAACCAAAGAATTTTTTGTTTCAGATTTTAAACATGCTACTCGTTTAGTAACTACTGTTTTGGAAATAAGTATATTGATGGCTCAGTTTCCAAGTAAAGAAATAGCTCAAGGTAGTTATGATTTTCGTACTCTTGGTCTTGGTTATGCTAATCTTGGTTCTGTGCTTATGATGAGTGGTATTCCTTATGAATCAGAAGAAGCTTATGCTTTTGCAGCTTCAGTAACTTCTCTTATGACTGCTGAATCTTATAAAGCAAGTGCTGAAATGTCTAAATTATTAGGACCTTTTCCTAAGTTTGAATACAATCGAGCTGATATGTTGCGTGTGATTCGTAATCATCGTCGTGCTGCTTTTGATGTTGAAGAAAGTGAATATGAAAAATTAACTGTGAAACCAATTGGTATCAAAGCTGAATTTGCTCCAGCTTATTTATTAGCTGCTGCTCGTGAAAGTTGGAATGAAGCTTTGGCAATGGGTGAAAAATATGGATATCGTAATGCTCAGACAACTTTATTAGCTCCAACAGGAACAATTGGTTTATTGATGGATTGTGCTACTACTGGAGTAGAGCCAGATTTTGCTTTAGTAAAATTTAAAAAATTGGCTGGAGGGGGATATTTTAGAATTGTAAACGAAGCTGTTCCTTTAGCTTTGAAAAATCTTGGATATAGTGAAGTAGAAACTAATGATATTGTAAATTATATGCGAGGAACAGCAGATATTACTACTGCTCCTCATATAAATGCTACTACACTTAAAGCTAAAGGATTTAATGATGAAGATATAGCAGCTATTAATAAAGCTTTGAAAGGTGCTTTTGAAATTAAATTTGTGTTTAATGTTTGGAGTTTGGGTGAAGATTGTTTAAAACGCGCTGGTTTTAAACCAGAAGAATATAATGCACCAGATTTCAATATGCTAAAAGCTATGGGTTTTACTGATGAGCAAATTGAACAAGCTAATGAATATGTTTGCGGAACGATGACAATTGAAGGTGCGCCACATTTACGAGTAGAGGATTATGGTGTTTTTGATACAGCTAATAAAAATGGTAAAAAAGGAAAAAGATATATTCCTTTTATTGGTCATATTAAAATGATGGCAGCAGTACAACCTTTTTTATCAGGAGCAATTTCCAAGACTATTAATATGGATCATAATGTAACTGTTGAGGATGTAAAATTTGCTTATGAGGAATCATGGCGTTTGGGTCTCAAAGCTGTAGCACTTTATCGTGATGGCTGTAAACTTAGTCAACCTCTTTCTACTTCTTCTAAAAATAAAGGCGATGAGAAAAAAGAAGAAATAAAAGAAGTAGAAGTAAAAGTAGAAGGTGGAAAAGTGGCAGTTTTGAAACAAGAAGAAATTGTAGAATTGGCAAAAAATATTAATATGAAAAATATGGAAGATGCTGTGCGTCAGGCAAGTGAAATTTTGAGTCAACATGTGGGAATTAATACTCCAATGGAATCTTATGGTCGTGATGGTTCAGTAACTGAACGCCGAGTTTATCTTCATGGTGAAAAGCGTCGTCTTCCTTCTAAACGAAGTGGTATTACAGTTGCTGCCAAAGTAGGTAATCAGCAAATTTGGTTGCGAACAGGAGAATATCCAGATGGACGAGTAGCAGAGATTTTTGTAGATATGTATAAGGAAGGAGCCACTGTTAGAAGTTTATTAAATATGTTTGCTATTTCTGTTTCTATGGGTCTTCAATATGGTGTTCCATTAGAAAAATTTGTTGAAAATTTTGTTTTTACAAAATTTGAACCCGCTGGTTTTACTGATCATCCAAATGTAAAAAATTGTAATTCTATTATTGATTTTATTTTCCGGGTGTTAGGTATGGAATATCTTGGTCGTACAGATTTTGTTCAAGTACCACCAAAAGGAATTCAAAAAAATAAGTTTGAAAATCTTGCTAAAATAGCTGAGTCTGGTATAGTTCAAGAAACTATGGTTTTGGAAAAGCCTGAAGAGACAATAAAAACAGAAGAAGAAATTGAAGGTCAGAAAGTTTTACCAACTTTAGAAAAGAAAGTTATTAAAAATGCTTCGGATGCAGCTTTAAGTAATATGATGGGTGATGCTCCAGCTTGTCCAACTTGTGGTCATATTACTGTGAGAAATGGAAGTTGTTATAAATGCTTAAATTGTGGAGATAGTTTAGGTTGTTCATAATAAAAGATAAAATATTCGTTTAAAAATAAAGAAAAAAATCACTAGTATTAACTGGTGGTTTTTATTTTTGTTAAGGCGGGAATGACAGTTGAGTTTATCAACAACCTCTTCACCCTTTTAGGCGGGAATGACAGTTGAGTTTATCAACACCCCTCCGCCTTCGCTGAAGCTACGGCGAGATGAACCTACCCCCTTCCGCCTTCAGCGAGACGAGCAAGGGTGGAATAATAAAAAGACAAGCAAAAGGTTAGAAAAGTATAAAATTATTATTATTATTATTAATAATAATAATAATAATATAAAAATCTATCTGTGAATTAAGATCTTGACAAGATCTTGTTTTTATGCTATAGTAATTTGTTAAATATTGTTCTTTAACAAAAAAATAGGTTTATCTTGGTTTTCTTTAGGTTAATTTATTTAAAAAATTGATCAAAAGAAGACCAAAGATAACCTTTGGTCAATTACGGATGTTTGTCTGTTATTGGCAGTAATATGTTTGACAATGGTGTCGGATGTAAAACTGTTTAACAGCAGATGTCAAGGGGAAAATTACAATGAGTAAGATCACTTTAAAACAGGTGAATGAGCTGATCGCTCAGAGTGAGGTAGGCCGTATTACTTGTGAACTTCTCCAAGCTTTTTTGGAGAGTCCACAGAGTGTAATAGGTAAACCCAATACCTTTCGAGTCTACGTTGATTACTGCAAAACAATTGAGGAGATGTTATTTACTGGTCATTATGACTTTGTAAATTCAAGGATTAACTCCTCAAATTTTAAGCTGTTGTTAAAAGGATCAGTAGTGGTTCAAAATTTAGAACTGGTCCAGTTTAATAAAAAGATCAGCTCAAAGGAGGTGTTGGATTATTTTAGACTTAAAAAGATGCGTCCAGCTACAATCGGAGAAATTCTAGCATTCGGGAAGACATATCCCGAAGCTCAGAGAGACCTAATGATTGTAGGTTTGGGCTCTCTTTGGACTGACTTAGGTGGAGACCAATATGTAATTTATCTCTTTGGAGATGAATTTGAACGCGAAGTTAATCTACGTCCAGTTGGATGGAGTTGGCCTCCGCAGTGTGGATTTCTTAGTGTGAAATGTTATTAAACCTCTTCATATCCCTCCATTGCCCCTCCTTTATTGCCCCACACATGAAAGCTTGAAAAAGTAAGTAATGTGTGGGGTCCTTTCATTTTTAATAGTTTAATAAATAATAAAATTATAAAAATAAATAAAATTCTCCCTTTGAGGGGAGAATTTCTATTATCTTCTCTTGTCATTTTTGTCCTTGTCTAATTTTTTGTCATTCCCGTCCCCGCCTAATTCCTCTTGTCATTCCCGTCCCCGCCTACGCGAGGATAAACTCCAGCGGGAATCTATACAAAGAAGAGATCTATAACATCTCAATTAATTTTTTAATAAAATATTATTTATTTAAATTTATTTTATTTTTTTTAATCTATATTCTATTTGTTTTTTAATTTTATTTTACTGGATTCCCGCCTTGCGCCTTCGCTAAAGCTATGGCGAGACAGACACCCCCCTCAAGGGGGGAATCTACAATATTTTAATTAATTTTTTAATAAAACATTATTCATTTAATCCTTATTCTATTTGTTTTTATAATTTTATTTTACTGGATTCCCGCCTACGCGGGAATGACAAATGTATTTGTCAACACCCCCTGTTCCACCTTCAGCGAGACAGGTTTCGCCTTCGCTGAAGCTACGGCGAGACAGGCAAGAGGAGAATGATAAAAAACAGGCAGAAGGGAATGATAATTAAAATTGAAAAATGAAAATTACTAATTGAAAATTATATAATTTATGTTATAATAATTTTATTATTAAATTATTATAAAAATATGGATTATATACAATTTCTTATTGGTGCTGTTTTATCTTTATTTTTGGGAGGTTTATTAGGTTGGCAAAGACAGCGTATTGGAAAGACTGCCGGATTTAGAACCTATGCTTTGGTAACTTTTGGTTCAGCTTTTTTTACTATGATTTCTATAAATGCTTTTGAATCAGCAGATCAAGCCAGAGTAGCTTCTCAAGTTATTACTGGTATTGGTTTTCTTGGTGCAGGTATGATTATACATAAAAATGGAAGAATAGTAGAAGGCTTAACAACAGCTGCTAGTCTTTGGGCATCATCTGCTATTGGTATGGCAGTAGGTGTGGGTTGGTATTTTGAAGCGATTACTGCTGCTCTTATTATGTTTTTATTATTATTTATTTATAAGATATAAAAAATTAAATTTTATATTTTTGTTAAATTAAAGATAAGAGTATTATTAAAATAATTTTATTAAGATTGTTGACAAAAAAAGCTTAATATAGTAAAATTATTAACACTAATTTGTATGCGCGGGCATCATATAATGGTTATTATCCCAGTTTTCCAAACTGGTGACAGGGGTTCGATTCCCCTTGCCCGCTCAAAATAAATTTACTTGTCTAAGATAATTTATTTTGTTTTTTATAAGATAGTGATTTAAGAAAGAATCGAACAGGAAAGGGAGAAAACGATAGTTTTCTCTATTTGAGGAAGAGTCTTGAGAAACCCGAAGGTTTCTCAAAGAGGTATGAAATACCGAGTGAGATTCCCCTTGCCCGCTCAAAATAAATTTACTTGTCTAAGATAATTTATTTTGTTTTTTATAATATATAAGATGTTTTTAGGTCTTGCTGTTTATAAAGAAATCTGTTATACTTATTGAGGTTATTATTTTTTATCGCGGGGTAGAGCAGTCAGGAAGCTCGTCGGGCCCATAACCCGAAGGCCGTTGGTTCAAATCCAACCCCCGCAACAAGGTTCTTTTCAACTAAATTAGAATTATATTATTACAAATCAATATTTAATGATTATATAATTTTATGTTTATTGATTAAAATGGTTTTGCATTTTTATTAAATTAATCTTAAGTTGTAATTTTGAAAAAATATTTTAAATGTAAGTAGAAGATTTTGATATAAATTTTAGTTTAATTTTGTTTAATTACTTCACATAAAAATTTATACAAGGTAATTCTGATAAAATTAAAATAATTGCGGTAGTAGTTCAGTTGGCTAGAACGTCTCCTTGCCAAGGAGAAGGTCGCCGGTTCGAATCCGGTCTGCCGCTCCAGGGTAAATTAAAAATTCGCCCTTTAAATACTGTATGGCACAAACCACCAACCCTGGGTGGTTTTTGCTTTTTATTCAGTTAAATTTTATTTAAAATAAAAGTAATTATTTAAAATAATTGACTTTTTTAGATCTTGGAGTAAGATAAAATTATTATGTCACATTTGGAACATATTTTACAAAATAAAAAATTTTTAGAAGCTAAATTTAATATTTTAAAATATATTAGAATTTTTTTTGATCAAGAAAATTTTTTAGAAATAGAATCACCTTTGATTGTAAAATATCCTGGACAAGAACCAAACTTATCTCCAATAGAGTTGAAGGTTATCAATGAAAGAGGACAAGTATTTTCAGGTTTTCTTCATACTTCACCAGAATATACAATGAAAAAAATGTTGGCTGCTGGTTTTCAAAAAATTTTCTTTTTGGGAAAATGTTTTCGTAATGAAGAAAGTTTTGGAGGAATTCATAATCCAGAATTTACAATGTTGGAATGGTATCATACAGGAGTTAGTTTAGAAAAAATTATGGATGATGTAGAAAATTTATTTAATTTTGTAAGTGAAAAAATATACGAACAAAAAATTATTTCAGAAAAATTAATTTTTAATTTTGAACGGATAAGTATGAAAGATTTATGGCAAGAATATGTAAAAGTTAATTTAGATAATTATTTAACTAGAGAATCTTTATTAAAACTTTGTCAAGAAAAAAAATATAATCCAGCGGAAAATGAAAATTATGAAACTTTATTTTATCGGATTTTTCTTAATGAAATTGAACCAAAATTAAAAAATAGAAAAGTTATTATTTTTAATTATCCTGAAATAATGGCTTCTTTATCTCGTGCAACTACTACAGCGTTTGGTTATGCTGAAAGATTTGAAGCTTATGTAAATGGAGTAGAAATTTGTAATGCTTTTGGAGAATTAACTGATGGACAAGAACAAAAGAAGCGTTTATTGAGAGAAAGAGCTGAAAGACAAAAACAAGGAAAAACAGTTTTTGAGATTGATGAAGAGTTTATTTCTGCTTTGGGGCAAATGCCTTCTTCGTCCGGAATTGCTCTTGGAGTAGATCGTTTTGTAATGGCGCTTTTATCTTGTCAAAATATAAATAATGTGATAACATTACCGGCGTCAGAATTATTTAGTGAATAATTCATAATTTTATTTACTGATCAATGGATTGTGCTTAATAAATTTTAAAATGAAATTTTACATTTATTTTATAAATATAAAGAATCTTTATAAATTTATTGATTAAGATCTATTGACTAAAATTATTAAATATATGGGTGATACAACTGATATTAAAAAAGGAGCAATTATTAGACATAATAATGATTTATATGTTGTTACTTTTGCTCAATTTGTTAATCCGGGTAAAGGCTCAGCTTTTACTAAGACTAAATTAAAAAGTATTAGTACTGGAAAAGGAATAGAAATAACTTATAAGAGTGGAGAGTCAGTAGATATTGTACAAGTAGGATATACTAACATGCAATATTTATATAATGATGGCACAAATTATTCTTTTATGAATAAGGAAACTTATGAAACTATAGAAGTATCAGCTGATTTACTTGGTGATGATGTGCAATATTTACGAGAAGGTTTGGAAGTAATTATGGCTATGCATGAAGGTAGAGCAGTAGCTATGCAATTACCTAAAAAAGTAAAATATATTGTCAAAGAAGCTCCTCCAGCTGTCAAAGGTGATTCTGCTAGCGGTAATGTTACTAAAGAAATTGTTCTTGATAATGATTTACATATTCAAGCACCAATTTTTATTAAAGAAGGAGAAGAGATTTTGGTTAATACTGAAACTGGTTTGTATGCTGGTAGAGTAAATGAATAAAAATGAAAAATATAAAATAAAAAATAAAACACTCTAATTTTTTGGAGTGTTTTTTAAATATTATAAATTATTTTATTTTTTATAAGTAAAATATTTATTTAATTAATTTTTTGGTATAATTCTTGACAAATAAAAATATTATGATATAATGAGTTGTCTGTTTAGTATAGTTGATTACCATTTAATGTTGGTGATAACTTCTAAACAGGAGTTCATTGACTTTGTTGTAATGTAAGGAGAACATCATGGAAAGAGAAACTAGTTTATTTTCTATGAAAATGGTTATGCC
>JAAZJX010000035.1 GCA_012800155.1 Candidatus Magasanikiibacteriota bacterium | reverse complement strand
TAAATATCCTTTAGCAATGGACAGTGGGGTGCGTAATTGATGAGATGCAATAGACAGAAACTCTGTTTTTTGACGATCTAATTCCTGTAAGCGTAAGTTAGCTCGTTCTAAGGAGTGGGTTAGTTGTGTCAAACGCGAATTAGATTTTTTTAAGGATTTAGATAATCGTGTTAATTGTTCTTTTTGTTTTATTTCTTTTCTAACACTGTTAATAAGTAATATCCCAAAAAAAGAAACCAAAATAAACACTACAATTGTAAATACTAAAGCAACAGTATTTTGAGCAATTATTATTTCAAAAAAAGTAATAACTGATAAACCAAATGCTAATAATTCAGTTCTTACTACTTTTGTATCTAATAATCCACGACGAATAATAGCGTAAGAAGAAAAAATAATAAAAGGCAAAATAAAAACCATACCATAAGGAATAAACTGAGGTATTCCAAAAACAGATGGTAAAATAAAATTAAAAGGTAATAACAAAGAAAAAGTTAAAATTGTACCTAATAAAATTAAACATAAATTAGTTCTTTGCTTTTTTTCAATTTTTAATATTTTTTTAATAAGTATAGAAATTGCTCCAATAACAAAAATAAAAACTACTAAAGCAAACAAACCCATACCTGGTCCATTAGCAATCTTTTCAATTCTTCCATCTGGGAGATATTCTTCTACTCTAACTAAAGCTAATGGAGTTAAAGTAATAATAGAAGTAACAAGGGCTAAAGGTAATAATAAAAATTTATATATTTTATTAAAATTAAATTCAATATTTGGATAAACATAAAAAAATTGAAAAATACCAAAAGCATGCCAAGTACCAAAAAAAATAGTTAATCTAGTTAACCATAAAGCCATTGTTGGTTCATGAACCTGATAATTAGAATAATTAACCCAACCCCAAATTATTGTTATGCAAGCGAAAAACAAAAAAGCTTGATTGGTAACACTTTTCCTATTATTAAAATAAACTATAAAAGCTAAAAAACCAATCGCAGCTGTTGTTAAACCTACTGATAGTAAATCAAAATTACTTAAAAAATTCATAAAAATTTTAAATCAAACTAAGACAAGAAAGTAATATTTGGTTCCAATCTTGAAGAATAACCACTTGATTTTCCACCATCACCAATTTTAAAAGTAATAGTAATTTCACCTTCGTTTATTCCTAAATTATCTTTTATTTCAAAATAAGCTTTTTTCAATAAATCTACATGCACATCAGAAAACGCTTCATTTTTATTTTCATTTATACTCATCATCATAAAAACAACACCAGTCACAGGATGTAAACTTAAACCAAGTTGAGTTGCTTTCAGCCAAATTCTTTGCATTATCATCCCAGCTTTTATATATGATTCTGGTGAACCATCTTTCATAATTATAGCCCCAATTGTGCCTGTACCATAACCTTTAGCATTTTCTTTAGCAATAAATTTAGCAATTCCTAATTTACATAATATTTTATTTATTCTCCAATGACTTAAAATTTTAAATACTGCTAATTCTGGTGGTTTCAATTCCATTGTTTTAGCATATAATCCAGTCTTATGCTCTCTTTCTTGTTCGTCTGTCCATCTTACATCATTAAAAAAATACTTATGTAAAAATTTATTTTCTAACATTACTACCTCATTTATAGAAAAAGCTTTACCAAGTTTTTCCACTTTATTTTTATCTTCAATCAAGATAATTTTTCCATTATCAATTTCTTTTAAATCATCAAATATAAATTTTTTTTCCTCATCTGTAAGTAACTTATCTTTATAATGCTTTCTATTTATTGCTCTTTTAAAAATAAATTCAAAAAGAGGATCTTTTTTTATTGATTGATCAGGTAAAAGATCAATTTCAGCTATAAAATCAGATGATGTACCTTGTGGAAATAAATTTACTTTTACATTCATTCCATTTTCCTTAGCAGCAATAATTATATTTTCAATTAAAGCTCCATGTGCAATATGAGATCCTCTTTGTTTATAATTAAATATAGGATTATCTTTCTCTGGTAAATTATAAATTTTAATATTATTATTATTACTTACTTCAAAACGCCATGGCTGTGAATTATCTCCAGACGGTGCTCTTACCGCTGCTTTTAAAATATTTAAAATAATTTCTTTTTTCATAATAAATATAAATTATAAATTAATAATTTTTAAAAATGTATCTATTTTTTGATTTCTAATTTTTACTACTTCACTATCATTATAATTAGCTTGAAAAATGGCATCTAAATTAACTTCCTTTTTACCAGATACTAAAGATTCTCCTAATAAAATTCTTTTTACAACATAAGAAAGAGATACTCCAGCCAAAGTTGCAGCATTACCCATTTGTGGCCAAGAATAAATAGATTTACCTACCTCAAGTAAAGAATCTTGCATTCTAGCTGTAATTAATCTTGGTCCAGCAATTTTTGTAGCCAAACGAGGAAGTTCTTGAGGTGAAAAGTTTTTAAACTCTTCTATTGTAACTTTTCCAATTGCCCCATTAAACAATTCTAAATCTTTTTCTTCATCATAACGCTCTATATCAACTATCACATTATCACCATTATCTGTTGCCATCACAACTGGTACAGAATTTTTTTTGGCAGCTAAACGCGAGCTTATTTTTACTTCTAAATTATCCACTTCTTCAATTAAAACTTGAATTTTTTGAGGTTGATTAATAAATGCTTCAATATTTTCTTCATTTACCCCATTTGCATAAATTTCTATTTCAAGATATGGATTAATCTGATAAATTTGTCTAGCTATAAATTCACATTTATTAACACCAAAACTTGTAATATCAGCACGAATTCTATTTAAATTAGAAGCAGAAATAGTATCTGGATCAGCTAATTTAATTCTTTTTCCAATTCCCATCATAATTAAAGTTAATACTACATGACTACCAACGCTTAAACCTAAAAAACCTAAAGTTGAATTATATAATTTTTCCTGTTCTTCTTTAGTTATTATATTTCTATTTCTAGCAGTTCTTAATTCTTGATGTTCCATTTCTGGTAAATAATGAACTAAATTTTTTGACCATGGAAAATAAAACCAGTTTCCTTTTTCTTCAATTTTTTCTCCATTCAAATAATCATTTAAAAAATTTAACCAATCTGATTGATAATTTGATTCAAAACGAAAATGAGGATTACGAATTAAAAACAATTCTTTTAATTGTTCTTCAAAAGAATCAAAAACTTCATTAACCAAAAAGCGTTTTTTAAAATCAGCAATTTTTTCCTCCTTTATATTTAATTTTATAGGTTTATCCATCATACTATTTTAATTATTTATTTTTTAATCCATTTTTGTTTAATTCCTGGTTTAAAATAATCAGACTCTCCATTATTCCATAAAGTTATACGAGGATAAGCTTTTTCACCAATATGATCTTTTAATTCTTTGTATTCAGAACTATATTTATATAAAAAATCAACAATAGAATTACAAATCATATTTTTTAAATGATCCTGAATTATTGCTCCTTTTTTTAATTCAATATGTAAATCTAAAAATTGATTTTGTTGATCATCAAAATTAGTAGATAAAGTAAATTTACCAGTTACATATTTTTGTAAATCTTCATGTAATAAAGAATCTCTTATCAGCTGAGGATAAATATTAATTCCATATAAAGTAGTACTCATGTCTATTCTTTCATAAACATAAACAAAAGGTAATTTACTAATAAATTTTTCAATACCAACTTTTTTAGCTTCTTCCCAAATATTTATTCTATGATTTAATAATTTCTTTTCTATTTCATCAAAAGTATAAACTCCTCCTCTATCACCAATAGCATATCTTATTAAAGGCATATTATTATTTCCAGATAAAACAATTTCACCATTTACCTCTTCAAAATTAACAAAAGTCGGATCAAATTGTGCCAAAGTAGGAAATTTATTTAAATCACCAAAAATATCTTTAAATAATTCTTTATTTTCTAAACACAATCTTTTTATTAATACACCTGTTGGCATTTCTGCTGCCATTGAACCAATATCGGCACTTCCATAAACATGCAAAAAATTTCTATATAAATTACCATTACCTGAATTTTTAATTAAATAATCTCTAAAACCTTCCGTAAAAGTTTCTGCAGCACAAACAAACTTTATATTTAATTTATCAATTTCAATCTTTTCATATCTTGCTTCATCTAATAAATCTTTTACAAATGGCGGATAACCTACAATAACAATATTTTTAAAATTTGGCGCTAAATTTCTTAAAGCGTAAAATAATTCTTTTTTATTTACTCCAGGAGCTAAAATTGAAATAGGATAATTATTGCGTAAAGCTAATTGTTCAAAAGCTTGAAAAGTGATCAAACCACCAATCCACACTCCCATACCAAAAGCAATCAACACTAATGTTGGTTCAACTTTACCATTATTTTCTAAAGAATATTTTACAAAAAATTCATGAAAAATTGAAGATTGCCAACTAACTTGTGGACTACGAGAAAAATAAAATGGTTCGCCAGTAGTACCAGAAGTAGAAGTAAAAATATTTAATCCATCAATCATTCCATTATAATATAACATTTCGCGTGGATATTTTTTTAAATAATCATTTTTATTTATAAACGGTATGGTTTGAAAATCTTTCCATGATTTTATTTTTTTATGATCAATTGAATTCTTTTTAAGAAAATCTTTGTAAGCTGGAACTTCTTCAGCAGCTTTGTGAAAAAAATGCAAGGTATTTTCTTGACCTTGTTTAGTCCAAAAATCACTATCTTTATTAAGAAAATCTTCAATAACTCTTTCACTTTTTGTATTTTTTAAATTCATAAATTCATGCTAAATTAATTATTCAAAAATTTTATTATTTTAATTCTTTATTAAAAAAATTTATTTTATTTTAATTATTTAAATTATCATTTTTATGCAACTTTTTTATATTTAAAAACAAACCCACATCCAATCCAAAAATCAAAATTGTTAAAAAAGCTGATAACATACAATAAGGACAAATAGCATGTAAAATACCAAGTTGAACATAAACTAAGTAAACAGAAAACAAAACACCAAAAGTACTAACAGCAAAATTAAATTTTATAATTTTATTTCTATATTTACTAAAAAATAAATAAATTGTAGAAAGAAAAATATATGAATAATAAAAAACCCCCAAAAGAGCAATTGGTATACCCATTAAGCGTGAATATACACTAGTATTTACTTTGAGACAGTCAACCATACTTCCCATAGCGGGACAAGTCATATTCTCAAATTCATTATAATGTTCATAAGTTAAATAAGAAGCATTTACCACACCAATAAAAGATAAAAAAATAATTCCCATTAAAATAATTTTGGAAATTTTTACTTTTTCCCCAACTTTTTCTTTTAAAGAAAGAAAAGAATTATTATCCATATAAATTATATTTTATAAATAAATATTTTTACATCTCTTCCACTGTTTTAATTGTTAATATTTTCAAAGCATCTTCAATAACACGCCTTACTGCTAAACACAAAGCTAATCTAGCTTTGGTTACTTCCAAATCATCATTTTTCAAAATACTAAACTTATTATAATAATTATTAAATTCTTTTGACAAATCAAAACAATATTTTACCAATACTGAAGGATTGTAATTCGCTAAAGCTTTTTTTATTATAGCACTATAATTCGCAATAAACAATAATAAATTCTTTTCTTCATTATTATCCAAAAGTTGAAAATTAATTTTCTTTTTATTTATTTTCAATCCTGATTTACGCTCCATGCTATTGATCCGAGCTACAGTATAGAGAATATAAAGCGCATTATAACCTTCCATATTCGTAGCTTCTTTTATATCAAAAGAAATTGTTTTTTCTGCTTCATGTTTGAGTAAAGTAAATTTTAATACTGCTTGAGTTAAAATCTGAGTTACTTCTTTTAACTTTTTTTCATTCCACTCTTCATGTCTATTTTTAGTTTCTTGAAAAAGTTTTTCAAAAATTTCATTTTTCAAATCATCATACAAAATCACATTACCTAAACGAGAAGACATCTTGCCATCAGAACGATTAACTAAACCATAACCAATATGAGTCATTTTATTATGAAAACCTTCTAACTCTAAAATTTTAAATAATTGTTTAAAATAAAAATTTTGCTCTGTTCCAGTTATATTAATACTTTGATCTACTTTTATTCTTTTAAATTTTTCTTTAGCAAGCGCCAAGTCAGAAGTTAAATAAACTCCCGAACCACTAGACTTGCGTAAAAGAGCAACATCTAAATTGTAAGGTTGTAAATCTATTATAATTGCTCCACCTTCACCAACAGTAGCAATTTTCTTTTCTAATAATTCATCAACTATTTTTTGACCTTTATTTTTTATCTTACTTTCAAAAAAAACTTTTTCATGTCTTACTCCTAACTCTTCATGAATTTTATTAAATCCTTCAATACTCCATTGTCTAGTAAGCTGAAACAATTTCATAATTTTTGGATCACGAGCTTCAAATCTTTTTTGATATTCAACCAATTCCTGTTTAACTTCTTTATGTTTTGCAATATATTTATTAGCTTCAGCATAAATCATGCCTAACCATTTTTGTTTATTTTTTATTAAAAATGATGTTTCTATTCTAGGATCTTCAGTTTTTTCTAAATACCAAAGACATTTTACTACATGAGAACCAAAATCATTAATATAATTGACTGGCACTACTCGATAACCACTCTTTTCCATAAGTCCAACTAAACTATTACCAATACAAACATTGCGTAAATGTCCAATATGAAATTCTTTATGAGTATTTTGAGAAGGATATTCAATCATCACTTTCTGTCCATTTCCTAAATTATTTCCCCCATAATTTTTTTGATCTATTTTAGTTAAAACAATTTCTGCTAATTTTTTATTATTTAAAATAACATTGACATAAGGACCAGAAGCTCGAAAATCTAATACTAAATCTGTTTTAGCTCTTTTTACAAAATGAAATCTACCAACAATTTCTTTGGCAAATTCTACTGGATCTTTTTTTTCTTTTTTTGCTAATTCAAAACAAGCAAAACATAAGTCTCCCAACTCTGGATTTGGAGGTAAAGAAAAATCTGTATCTTTTGTTACTCCAATACTTGTTATACATTCAAAAATATCTGGCTTTATTAAATCAAACATATTTAATCTAAAAATAAACTATTTTAATAATAATACATAAATAAAAAAATATCAAGAATTATAAAAATAATTTAATAAACAATTTTCAATAAATTGATTTTAATTAACAAAAATGATAAGCTATTCACAATATGACCACTACTCGCAATATTGCTCACAATACAGCTTATCAATTAGCAGGAAAAATTCTTTCCACTTTTTTAGGTGTTTTAGCTTTAGGCATGATGACTCGTTATTTAGGCACAGAAAAATTTGGTTGGTATGTTACTACTATTTCTTTTTTACAATTTGTAGGTATTTTAATTGATTTTGGTTTGATTCCAGTTACAGCTCAAATGATGAGTGAACCAAAGTATGACAAAACTAAACTTTTTCAAAATCTTCTTGGCTTTCGTTTTGTTACGGCAATTATTTTTTTAGGAATAGCGCCTTTTATTGCTTTGTTTTTTCCTTATCCTCCTGAAGTAAAAATTGCTATTGCTCTCAGTACTATTTCATTTTTGGCAGTAGCCATGAATCAAATTTTTATTGGTTTTTACCAAACAAAAATGAAAATGCATATTCAAGCTATTGGTGAAAATATTGGCAGATTAGTAATGGTGGTGGGTCTTTGGTTATTATTTCATCAACAAGCTTCTTTTTTGCCAATCATGTGTGTAGTAATTTTAAATAGTGTTGCCTATACAATATTTATGTGGTGTATGGCCACAAAATATGATAAACCAAAATTAGCTTTTGATTGGCAAATTTGGAAAAAAATTATAATTAAAATGTGGCCAATTGCTATTTCCATTATCTGCAATGTTGTTTATTTAAAAGGTGATACTCTATTACTAAGTATTTTTCGTAGTCAAACTGAAGTTGGTTTATATGGAGCAGCTTATCGTGTGATTGATATTTTATCTCAAATGGCAATGATGATTATGGGTATAATGCTACCACTTTTAGCTTATCATTGGAGTAGAAATTTAAAAAAAGAATTTAAAAAATATTATCAACAATCATTTGATATTATTATGCTTCTTGCTTTACCTATGACCTTAGGAATAATTATGACTGCTCCTCAAATAATGGAAATTGTTGGCGGTAAAGAATTTATTAGTTCAGGACGACCTTTACAAATATTGGCTGTTGCGGTTTTGGGAGTTTATTTAGGAGCAATTTTTGGTCACACAGCAGTAAGTATCAATCGGCAAAAACAAACAATTTGGATTTATCTTAGCAGTGCTTTATTTACTTTAATTGGTTATCTGATTTTCATTCCTAAATTTGGTATGTATGGCGCAGCCTGGTTAGCAGTTTTTTCTGAACTTTATGTTAGTTTAATGTTATTCTTAACTGTTAGATATTACACTCAAGAAAAATTAGCTCTAAAAACTTTTAGTAAAATAATTTTTTCTACTTTAATAATGACTGTGGTTTTATTTTTCACGAAAAATTATCATCTTTTTATTCAAATTGTTTTCGCTGTCTTGATTTATACAACAATGATTTTATTAACCAAAGCAATTTCACGAGAAACTATCAAAGAAATAATTTCCTTAAAAAAACATGTTTAATTTAATTATTCTAACAATTTTTATTATTCTTTTTTCTTGTTTTACTTGGTCAAAATTCTCCAATGGTTTGATTATTTTTTTTCTACTCTTACCCAGTTATTTAATTAGATTCCGGATCGGACTATTGCCTACTACTCTCTTAGAAATAATGTTCTTAATAATTTTTATAATTTGGATCATAAAATATCGTCAATCAATTATTAATAATTTAATACTAATTATAAAAAATAATAAAATATTATTTACTGCGATATTTTTTTTCCTCTTAGCAACAATTATTTCTATTTTTACTTCAATAAATATTCAATCCGCTTTAGGAGAAGGAAAAGCTTTTTATCTAGAACCAGTTATTATGTTTGTTATATTGATCACTACTATTAAAGAAAAAAAACAAATAAATAATATTTTATTAGCTTTAATTATTTCTGGTTTAATAACTGCCATTTTGGCTATTTATCAACATTTTACTGGTTGGTTGGTACCAGAAGCTTTTTGGTCCAATCGTCAAACCTATCGAGTTACTGCTTGGTATGGTTTTCCTAATGGCGTAGGTTTATTTTTAGCGCCACTTATTCCTTTTGCTATTTATTTAATGAAAGAAACTTGGCCTGTTATAAAAAAATACAAAACACAAAAAATAAATAAACTCTCAATCACAAACTCTCAATCACAAACTACACAATTTAAAAATTGGTTATTATTTTTATCTAGTATTTTTTATCTCATCTTAGCTCCCTTAGCAATAATTTTTTCCAAAGGCACTGGTCCTCTTCTTGGAATTATTGGTGGAATTAGTTTATTATTTTTAATAAATAAAAAAACTCGCTGGTTAATAATCTTAGTTGGTTTAATAAGTTTAATTAGTTTATTATTTTTACCACAATTATCTAATATAAAACAAGAAATCACTTTCCAAGATAGATCCGGACAAATTCGTCTAGCTATTTATAAAGAAACTTGGAATTTTTTAAAAGACAATCCTCTGGTTGGCGCAGGATTAGCTTCTTATAGTAAAAAAATTGCTCCCTACCACACTACTGTAAACAACGAAAACATAGAAATTTTCCATCATCCTCATAATGCTTTTCTTACCATGTGGGTAAATTTAGGAATTTTGGGTTTATTAAGTTTTATTATTATAAAATTTTATTCTTTATGTTTTATTCCTTATTCTGTTTATAAGCAAAAAAAACAATTACTTCCTTTAACTCTCTTTACTATTTCATCTTTATTTATTATCTTGATCATGGGTCTAGTAGATAGTCCTTATATCAAGAATGATCTAGCAATGTTTTTTTGGTTATTAATAGCTTTAATTTTAAGTAGTAAATATCACTTGGAAAACACTTCAACTAAAGAAAATTAACTGGAATTTTCTTTTTTCTTATTTATCCAACAAAAATCCCCAACGAAGTTGGGGATTTTTGTTTATTTAATTATTTTTTTTAAATACTTTCCTGTCCAACTCTTATCCACTTTCATCACCTCTCTCGGAGTTCCTTGCGCTATAACCTCTCCTCCACCTTTACCACCTTCTGGGCCCATATCAATAATCCAATCCGCACATTTAATTACATCCAAATTATGTTCAATAATTAAAACTGTATTGCCTTTTTCTACTAATTGATTCAAAACTTGTAACAATCTCTTAATATCTTCAAAATGCAATCCAGTTGTCGGTTCATCCAAAATATATAATGTCCGACCAGTCGCACGACGCGCTAATTCTGTAGCTAATTTTACTCGTTGCGCTTCTCCACCAGACAAAGTAGTTGCTGGTTGTCCCAAATGAACATAACCTAAACCAACATCGCGTAAAATTTGCAATTTTTCTGCCAAAGCTGGTATATCATGAAAAAATTTATAAGCTTCTTCTACTGTCATACCAAGTACATCAGCAATATCTTTATTACGATAATGAATCTCTAAAGCTTCTTTATTATATCTTTTACCTTCACATTCAGCACATTCTACAAATACATCTGATAAAAATTGCATAGGAATTCTCACATAACCTTCACCTGCGCAAGCTTCACAACGACCGCCACCTTTAACATTAAAACTAAATTTACCAGCATCATAGCCTCTCATTTTTGCTTCTGGTACAGCCGTAAATAAATCGCGAATTAAACTAAACAAACCAGTGTAAGTCGCTGGATTGGATCTAGGAGTCCGACCGATTGGAGTTTGATCAATAGAAATTACTTTATCAATATTTGTTAAACCTTTTATTTTTTTATGTTCACCCGGTTCAGCTTTGGCACGATAAAAATGTTTACTCAAAGCTTTACTCAAAATATCACTAATTAAAGTTGATTTGCCTGAACCAGAAACCCCAGTCACGCAAACCAATTTTGCCAAAGGAATATCTACATCAATATTTTTTAAATTAAAAGCCTTAGCTCCAATAATACTGATATTTTTTCCATTTCCAATATGTAATTTTTTTGGTAAAGAAATTTTATCTTTACCGCTTAAATAATTACCGGTAATAGATTTTTTATTATTTTTAATTTGTGTTAAATTGCCTGCCGCTATAATTTCTCCACCATATTCACCTGCTCCTGGCCCAACATCAATAATATAATCAGCCGCTTCCATCATAGCTTCATCATGTTCAACTACAATAACTGAATTACCTTGATCTCGCAAACCGCGTAAAGTATCAATCAATTTATCATTATCTCTAGGATGTAATCCTATAGAGGGTTCATCTAAAATATAAATTACTCCTGTTAAACCAGTTGACAATTGTGTAGACAAACGAACTCGTTGCGCTTCTCCGCCAGCCAAAGTATTGATTGATCTATCCAAAGATAAATAATACAAACCTACTTTTAATAAATTATCTAAACGTTTATTTATTTCTCTTATCACTGGTAAAGCAATTTTTAAATCCGTAGTATTTAAAGATTGGTAAAATTTATTTTTTGTATTATTAAATTGTGTAAAAAACTGCTGTGCTTCTTGAATACTCATTTCCACTATATCAGAAATTGAAAAATCATTTATTTTTATCATCAAAGATTCCTGTTTCAGACGCTTACCATTACAAACTGAACAAGTTTTTTCTTTCATATAATTTTCAATTTCTTTACGCACATAATCTGAATCAGTTTCCATGTGTCTCTTGGTCAAATTACATATCACTCCTTCAAAATTAACTTTTTTCCCATCTACTAAATATTTTTCTCCATCTGTACCATAAAAAATAATATTCATAATCTGATTAGACAATTCTTCAACTGGAACATCTACTGAAAAATTATAACTCTCAGCAACAACTTCTAATAATTTTTGATAATAATTTTGATTACCTACAATACGAGTCCAAGGTTGAATTGCTCCTTCTGCCAAAGTCAAACGAGAATTTGGTATCACTAATTCTGGATCCACTTCTAATGTTTTTCCTAAACCCATACAACGCTGACAAGCTCCATAAGGACTATTAAAACTAAAACTTCTGGGCTCAATTGAATCAAAAATACGACCACATTGAACACACTTAGCTTTTAAAGAAAAAAAATATTCTTCACCACTATCTTCATCTACAACTAAACAAGAACCATTAGATAAATCAATTGCTTTATCTATCATTTTAGTAAGATCTTGTTTTTTTATATTAGTTATTCTACCAATCACTAAATCAATACTATATTTTTTTTCTTTATCAAACTTATATTTACTAAATTCCAAAAGTTTCATAATTATTCCATTCAATCTAACTACTTCAAAACCACTTTGTTCTAAATTTAATAAAAGTTCTTTTGTTTTTATTTCTTTTTCTACCACGATCGGAGATAAAATTAAAACACTACTAGATTTTCGCGCTAATTTTCTTGTTTCTTCTACAATTGAACCCAAAGTAAAAGCTTTAACCGGTTTTTTACAATCTGGACAATATTGCACTCCGATTCTAGAAAATAAAAGACGAAGATAATCATAAATCTCTGTGCTAGTACCCACAGTAGAACGAGGATTTTGTGCGATTGTCTTTTGGTCAATAGCAATAGTAGGTGAAAGACCTTGAATTTCATCTACCTCTGGTTTGTCCTGTACATCCATAAATTGTCTAGCATAAGCATTAAGACTTTCTGCATATCTTCTTTGTCCTTCTGCATATATTGTATCAAAAGCTAAAGAAGATTTTCCTGAACCAGAAAGTCCTGTTATTACTACCAATTTATTTTTAGGAATTTCTAGAGAAACATTTTTTAAATTATGTACTCGGGAATTAATAATTTTTATTTTATCCATATAATATTAATTTGTATCACCCTTAACCTCTTTAACTACAATATTCAACTGAAATTTTTGATTTGTATTACTAATAAAATAATTTACTGGAATCAAAAAATCTCCAGCATCATAATCTTGAGCCATAAAATTTATTTTTTCATTATTTGCTAATTTTTTAAAAAAATCTGTATATTTGCCACCTAAATCTACTGCTTTTGAATTACCCCCTATTTCCTTAGGTCTTTTACCTAACCAATGAGGCTCATCAAACCAATTAAAATCAAAACCAGTACCACCCTTTAAAAGACCAGCTTTAGCAATTTTACCTACTCTTTTATCAAAATCTGGATACAAAAGAAACCCAGCTGTTTTTTCTGGTCCACCACATTTACTCATAGCACTTTTTATATTATCACTTGTTGCAGTTACTACATAAGCTCCTTGTTTGTCATTTTGATCCTTAAAAATTTTATAACCACTTCCTGGAACTTCTTTTCTTTCACCATTATTACAAACTGCATAAAAATCAATATCATTAACTGCATTATCATCCCAAATACCAAATAATTGATCCAATAAATCACCTGGATGAATTTTGCCACTCAATACACCTAATTGACATTGATAGCTTTTTTTATCAGGCATTGCTATACAAACTGAATTTTCATCACAAATAGAACCTCGACAAATAGATTTATCAGTTGGAGCGCTAGAATAAATATATTGATTACCACATGTAAATGAATCATTATACTCTAAATCAAAATTACCAGCCTTATATTTTGAAGAAATTACTCCTTCATCCAATTTATCATTTGGTCCACCTATTAATTTAAATGCTTCCTTATCGTTATAATCTGGAATTTGATGACAAAATTCTATACCCATTAAAGATTTATTAATTATCCAAGTTTGAGGTAAACGAAAATTTACTAAATAAGGATTAATAAAATTTAAAATAGTATAAGATAAAGCTAAAATCAATAAACCTACTATTGCCCCAATAATTCTTTTTTTAGCTGCTCCAATTTTATCTTGATTACCAGCAGAAGATAGCCATTGTATGCCAGCTACCATAATCATAAATACTGCCAAAACTCCTGCAACCAAAAATCCATATTGATAAATAAATTTTACAAATTCTCCAAAATTAGCAAAAGTTTTTACTGTACCAAAACTAATAGCTGTTTTTACTTCAGTATAAGGAGAGCAAAAACCCATTACTTCTCCACCACGCATTTTTCCACAAGCAGCTTCGGCATCACTATGATCTTCCGCAGAATAAAATCCAGCCAAAGCATCATTGTCATCAAGAACCTTTAAAGCTTTTTTTCTATATTCTACGCAATCAGTTTTAGTCCAACAGCGCGCATCACCGGGAGTAAAACCAGAAGTAGATTTATCTGATTTAGACTTACTTGATCTGGGAGCAGAATTATCAACTGATACTACTTCTTGACAAACACCATTAACACAATTTGGCTTACTATAATCATAATATTTTTTTATACAATGATTATTATGTTTACATTCTACACATTTTAAATTATCACCACAAAAAGGAAAATCAGGAACACACTGAGTATCAACAAGACAATCAGCACCAACATCAACTGCCAAAGATTCATTAAAAACAAAAATACTTAAAAATAAAACTATCACTAAAAAACCTATTATTTTAATTTTTTTCATATATTAAAATTAAGAATACTAATAGTATAGCATATTTTTACAAAAGTCAACATCGCAAATTTATTTTTAAATAATCTGTTCTCTTTTAACGAATTTCCATCTTCCTACAGGCAAAACACCCAGTCCAACTTTTCCTATTCTTATTCTTTTCAAAGAAATAATCTGATAACCCAACCGACCAAACATTTTACGAATTTGTCGATTTTTACCTTCTTTCAAAATAACTGTAACAATTGTTCTGCGACCCTTATTAAAAACTTTTTTTACCTTCACACCTTGAACATATTCTCCCTCACCAATATCCATACCATATTCCAAAACTTTTATAGCCGCTTTTTCTAATTGTTTATTAATTGTTACTTCATATTCTTTTTCATGTGCAAAACTAGGATGTGTAAGTTTATTAGCCAAATCTCCATCATTAGTCAAAAGTATCAAACCTTCAGAATCTTTATCCAATCTGCCTACTGAATAAACTCTTTCTTTTATATCTCTTCCTCTTGGTTTCCAATAATTTTCTTTAGTTAATAATTCTAAAACTGAAGAACCTTGTTCAACTGAATTTGAACAAATATAATCAACTGGTTTATTCAAAATAATATAAATTTTAGCATCATTAAGATTTTTTATTTTTTCAATCTTTTTATTATTTATCATAATTTGATTATTTTCATCAACCGTCATACCAATTTTTGCTATCTTACCATCCACTTTTACTTGTCCAGCCAAAATCATTTCCTCAGCCTTACGACGAGAACAAATCCCTTGATCTGCCATATATTTTTGAAGACGCATTGCCGTCATAATTTAATTATTTTTATTTTTAATACTTTGTCTATCATAATTTATTTTAATTATTTTTTCAATAGTTAAATTAATTAATCTATTTTAATAAACATAAATTCTTAAAACTATTAAAATAACAAGAATTTTAAATAAAAATAAAACACTTTTTAAAAAAGTGTTTTTTATTTATAACTAAAACTTATTAACAATTATTTAATACCTATAATGTTCTTCTTTATATGGTCCTTGATCACTTATACCTAAATAATTAGCTTGAGCTTTGGTAAGTTTTGTAAGTTTTACTCCAATCTTCTCTAAATGTAATCTAGCAACTTCTTCATCTAAATATTTTGGTAAACGATAAACTCCAACTTCATATTTATTTTTCCAAAGATCTAATTGAGCCAAAACTTGATTGGAAAAACTATTACTCATTACAAAACTTGGATGACCGGTAGCACAGCCCAGATTTACCAATCTACCTTCTGCTAACATAAAAATTTCATGCTTATCTGGAAAAATATACTTATCCACTTGTGGTTTTATATTAACTTTTTTAATACCTTTTAATTTATTAAGTCTTTCCACTTGAATTTCATTATCAAAATGACCAATATTACAAACAATCGCTTGATCTTTCATTTTCTTTAAATGTTCCAAAGTAATCACATCTAAATTACCCGTAGCTGTTACATAAATATCTGCCAATCCTAAAGTATCTTCTACAGTTTTTACTTCATAACCTTCCATCGCTGCTTGTAAAGCGCAAATAGGATCAATTTCAGTAATAATTACTCGACAACCTTGACCACGAAGCGCTTGAGCACAACCCTTACCTACATCACCAAAACCACAAACTACAGCTGTCTTTCCACCCAACATTACGTCCATCGCTCGATTCAACCCATCAACAATAGAATGACGACAACCATAAATATTATCAAATTTAGATTTAGTTACTGAATCATTAACATTAATTGCAGGAAATAAAAGTTTTTTTTGTTTAGCCATTTGATAAAGACGATGAACACCAGTTGTAGTTTCTTCAGAAACTCCGCGAACATTTTTTGCTATTTGAGTCCAACGATTTTTATTTTGTGAATATTCTTTTTTTAATAAATTCATCAATTCTCTAAAATCTTCACCTTCTTTTATATAATTTTTTTTCAAAATTTTTGGATCCTTTTCAATTTCTACTCCTTTATGAATCATCAAAGTAGCATCTCCACCATCATCTACAATTAGATCTGGTCCTTTGCCATTTCCAAAATCCAAAGCGCGACTAGTACACCACCAATATTCTGGCAAAGTCTCTCCTTTCCAAGCAAACACTGGTACTCCAGCTTTGACAATTGCAGCTGCTGCTTGATCTTGAGTAGAATAAATATTACAACTACACCATCGCACTTTAGCGCCAAGAGCTACTAAAGTTTCAATTAAAACTGCAGTTTGAATTGTCATATGAAGTGAACCAGTAATTCGTACATTCTTTAATGGCTTCTTGATAGAATATTTTTTTCTAATTGCCATAAGTCCGGGCATTTCTTTTTCAGCAATAGAAATTTCCTTGCGTCCCCAATCAGCTAATTTTATATCTTTGATCTTGTATTCCATATTTCTAACCACGATTAATTAAATAAAAAGTATAAGCTATATATAATAATAAAAACATTACTCCTTGCCAACGATTTAATTTTCTCTTTGTACCAATAAACATAAATATAAATAATAAAACAGTTGCACCAATTCCAACTAAAACATCAATATTTACATTTGGATTAAAAGGCATTTGCAACATAGTACCAGTTAAACCCAAGATCCAAAAAACATTAAAAATATTTGAACCTACAATATTTCCAATTGCAATATCATCATGTTTATGATAAGCAGCTACTACTGAAGTAGCCAATTCTGGTAAAGAAGTTCCTATTGCTACTATGGTCAAACCAATCAAAGCTTCGGACAAGCCAGCCAAACGAGCCAAAATAATTGCATTATCAACTAATAATTGTCCTCCTAAAACTAACAAAGCTAAACCTGCTATAGTAAATAAAATTGATTTTGGCCAAGAATAAACTTTTACTTCCTCTTCTTCTACTTCGCCTTTTTTGGCTAAACCAAAAATATAAAACAAAAAAATTATAAAAATTGCCATTAAAGAAAAACCATCTGTTCTAGTAATAGCATTAAAACCAGTGCCATCAAAAAACATATCATTACCCATTGTAAAAACCAAAATCATTCCTAATAAAGCAAAAGGAATTTCTCTAGTAACTGTACTTTTCTTTACTGACAAAGGATAAACAATTGCTGAAATACCTAAAATTAATAAAATATTAGAAATATTACTTCCCACAATATTTCCAATCGCAATATCTGTAGAACCACGAACAGCTGAAAACATATTTACTACTAATTCTGGTGTAGAAGTACCAAAAGCTACTATTGTCAAACCAATCACCAAAGAAGACACGCCCCATTTTTTGGCCATAGAAGCTGAACCGCGTACCAAACCTTCTGCTCCAAGAATTAAAATTCCCAAACCCAAAATAATTAATAAAATTGGAATTAGCATAAAAAATAATTTAAAAAATAATTAAAAACAGACTAAGTATAGCCTGTTTTTATTTAAAAATCAAATAACAATTATCCACCAAAAGTTTCTTGATATCTCTGATTAAATTCCTCTTTAGTAAAATGATGATTTTGTGTGCCATAATTTTCTATAGCATAAGTTGCGGCTACTGCTCCCCTCTGTGCGCAAGTTTTCCAATCTAAACCTTGAACATAAGCTGAAAAAAATCCTGCTCGATAAGCATCTCCAGCTCCAGTTGGATCATCTACAGAATTAGCCGGACAAATACCCACAGTAATTGTTTCTTTTGTAGTTACCACCATTGAACCTTTTTCTCCTAAAGTAATAATAACTGCTTCCACACATTTTAAAATATCTTCCATTTTCCAACCAGTTTTTTCTTGAATTAATTTAATTTCATAATCATTACCAATCAAAAATTTTGCCTGACTAATTATAGTTTTTAACTCTTGAGCTGTTAAAGCTGTTATTTGTTGACCTGGATCAAAACAAAAAGGGATTTTTTGTTCATAACATTCCTTAGCATGTTTGATCATTGCTTCTTTTTGAGTTGGAGAAATTAAAGCAAATTCAATTTTATCTTTTATTTCACTAACTGAAAGATTTATTGCCTCTGCCAAAGCTCCATTATAAAAAGCTGTTATCTGATTATCTTCTTTGTCAGTCGTAATATGAGCAGAAGAAGTCAACTTTTCTTTAGAAAATTTAATATAATCTACATTTAAATTATGTTTTTTTAAATAAGCAAAATAATCTTGACCATCACTACCTAAAGGAGAAAGAATTATTGGCTCGCCACCAAGTAAATTCATAGTATAAGCAATATTTCCTGCTACTCCACCAAAATTTCTCTTAAGAGAATCTACTACAAAACAAACATTCAAAATATGAATTTGATCTGGCAAAATATGATTCCGAAAACTATCTGGAAAATTCATAATATAATCATAAGCTAAAGAACCAGAAATAAGCACTGCCATAAAAATTAATTTAAAATAAATAAAAAATAATTTAATACACTCGCAAAACTAACCCACAAAAAATAAGGGACCAATAACCAACCAGCCTCTTTTTTAATTTTATAAAAAACTATAATATTTCCCACAATCAAAACAAGTAAAAAAGTAATATTTACTAATCCTGCCAAAGGATTTCTAAAAAAGAAAAAAGAATATGACCACAAAACATTAAAAAATAATTGTGCTCCAAAAACTCCCCAAGCTAAATTATTTTCTCTTTTATTTAATTTTTCTTTCTCTTGCCAAACTAAATATAAAGCAATTCCCATTAAAATAAAAAGTATTGTCCAGACTGGACCAAAAATCCAACCCGGTGGATTGAAACTTGGTTTATTAATATTTAAATACCAAGAATTCAAAGAAGTAAAATTTGCAATAATTCCAAGTAAACCAGCTAATTGAGGAATTAATAAAGAAATTATTAATTTCCGATAATTTATTTTTTTCATAGAATTTAAGATAATTTTATTATAATTATACACTAAAAAATCAAAAATAAAAAATTAATTGCTTACTATATTAAATAAACCTAAAACAAAAAGCAATGACATTATTTATCATTGCTTTTATTTAACCTTTTTTATTAACCATTAAGTTCTTGTAATTCTTCAAACGAAATAATTTTTGAAGCAGATTCTTCCTTTTTATATTCATATTCATCTTTAATAACCATACAGCTATTTTCATCAACTATATAATCAATTCTCCATCCATCTTCTATTTGACCTTTGCGTCTTTTTACTTTTACTTTTATTTTCTCTCCTCTTTGAAGAGCTTTTTTAATATTTTCAAAAGTAAATTTTCCATCAACATTTTCCTTAGATAATAATTCTTCAACCTTTTTTCTTAATCCTTCAGTTCTGGTAATCACATTAATACCAAATTTACCTTCTCTAACTTTTTCTATTCTATCTATTAAATCATTTGAATCATAAAAAATATCAGAACTTTGTAATCCACCAATTTCTTCCAAAATTTTATATAATTCAGAAAAATTATTAGCCTTGTTAATATTTTCTTTTTTTTCTATTCCTACTTCTCTCTCTGGTGAGAAAGGATGTGGTGATTCAAATTTCATAAATTTAATATTAATAATTAAAATTAATTTTATTAACTATAATTATATTTTACCAAATGTAAAAAATTCTATCAAATAATATGTTAATAAACATTACATTACTTTCTATATCTCCTCTAACACTTTCTCAATTTTCCCCTCCATTATCTCAATTAATCGCTTGTTAGCATCAATAATCTTTTGCTCCTCTTCCGTTTCGGCGATCATTTTCTGTTGAATTTCTAGAGATGGAAGAGGGATTTTAATAGAAGAAAGTACTTTAACAGAAGCTACGTTTTTAATTGCTACACCCTCAACATTTTCAAAAACAGATTTTTGAAAATATTTTCCATCCATCCAATACTTTAAATATCTTACATCTAATTTTTCAGTCACTTTTAATTTTAAAAGAGCCTGATTGATTATTCCTCTTGGCGCATTTTTTGGAATTATAGCTGTTTTACCGATGGTCCCTGAGCAACTCATTATTAAATCATTGGGTTTAACCTCAAACCTTTTCATTTCTTCAAACTTATCTGGTGTTATAAAATATCTAAAATTTGTAAAGTTTCCATAAATAGCATGCTGTTGTTCAAAAACAGCAAATCCTTCTGTTACAAATATTTCCTTCTTTAAACTTCCACCAAACGGACCTCTCACAAATTCACACACCTCCCCCAACTCCACCCACTCAATCCCCTCTATTC
>JAAZJX010000034.1 GCA_012800155.1 Candidatus Magasanikiibacteriota bacterium | reverse complement strand
TAGCCATAGCACAATAAACTACTGCTTCTGCCAAATGCACATTACATTCAGGAAAACCAAGTTTTTGACAAGCTTCAAAAGCTGTATTAGTAATAAGTAAAGCTCTAGAATCTGCCATACCTATATCTTCAGCTGCAAAACGCAAAACTCGTCTAGCAATATAAAGAGGATCAGCTCCGCCTTCTATCATTCTAGCTAACCAATACAAAGAAGCATTAGCATCACTACCACGCATTGATTTGTGAAGCGCAGAAATAAGATTATAAAATTCCTCACCTCGTTTATCAAAAATCAAATGAGTTCTTTGTAAAGATTCTTTTATATCTTCAATTTCAATTACGATTTTAGACTTTTTAATTTTATGAATCTTAGACTTGACTGCTAGTTCTAATCCATTCAAAGCTGTGCGCGCATCACCAGCAGACAATTCAGTCAATAATTTTAAAGCCTCTGACTTAATTTCAATATCATACTTACCTAATCCCCTTTCTTCATCTCTTAATGCTTGCACAATAATTTTTTCTATCTCATCGTCAGCTAATTTTTTCAAAATAAAAACTCGTGAACGAGAAAGAAGCGGACCCACAATTTCAAACGAAGGATTTTCAGTAGTAGCACCTATCAATATCACCTCGCCTTTTTCTACGACTGGTAACAAAGCATCTTGTTGGGCTTTATTCCAACGATGAATTTCATCTATAAACAAAATCGTTTTTTGTTTTTCTAAATTATATAAATGTTCTTTAGCTTCTTTGATAATTTTTCTTAATTCTGCCTTTCCATCATCTACAGCTGATAAAATCACAAAATAAGCTTTGGTCTGATTAGCAATAATTTGTGCCAAAGTAGTTTTACCAACTCCTGGCGGTCCCCAAAAAATTAATGAAGATAATTCATCATTTTCTATCAATTTACGCAACAATTTTCCTTTTCCCACAATTTCTTCTTGACCAAAAAATTCCTCAAAATTACGAGGTCGCATACGATCAGCCAAAGGTTGAATTTTATTATTTAACTGGTTCATAAGTCTATTTACTATAATAAAAAAACCGCCTTTTGACAAGCGGTTTTATAATCAAATTATTCAATCACTGTTCCTTTAAATTTTTTTCCTGTTAAAGCTTTTTTTACTTCTATTAAATTTGTTCCTTTTAAAATACTAACTTTTAATTTTAATTTTTCTGCCAAAGCGCTTGCTACTGGATCAAAAGGAACATTCTTACCTGGAACCCATTTATATCCTACAACATTTTTACGAAAATCAGCCCAATTTATTTTTTCAATTTTTTTTGCATCTTTAAATTTATTAGGATCTTTATCAAACACATATTCAATATTAGATAAATTAATCACTTCTTTCGCACCAAAATTTTGTGCTAATAAAACAGCATCCTTATCTGTAGAAAAACCTGGTTTCCAACCGCCAGCTACAATAATCTTTTTATTTTGAACTTGTTTTAAAATCTTTTTATCAGTTGGATTTTTAATTACAAAAGAAGAAGCATCTTTACCAAACATCAATCTCACAAACTCAGCATTAAACCAAGTAGTATATATTCCCAACCAATCTAAATCTGTATCAGAGGTTTTTACTACTCTAGTCAAAGCTTGTTGATAATCTCGACAAGTTGCTCCCCCTCCAATGACTAAAATAAATTTATTACCTTTTTTTATTTCTGCTAAAATTAAATTTCTAAATTTTTTTAAAAAAGAAATATCAAAACCAGTTTTAGGAATAATAATTGAACCTCCCACAGAAAGAATTTTGTATTTATTCATAAGATATTATTTTTTTAATAAATCACTAATTAACCAATTTATCACACTTATAATCAAAGCTCCAAAAAATGCTGGCCAAAATCCTGCCACTGCAAATCCTTTTACCACTGTTGCCACAAACCAAAATAACAAAGCATTAATCACAAAAGTAAACAAACCCAAAGTCAAAATATTCACTGGTAAAGTCAAAAATACTAATATTGGTTTTAATAAAGCATTCAACAAACCTAATAATAAAGCAGTAATCAAAGCTGTGTACCAACCAGAAACTGAAATTCCCGGTAAATAACTAGCTAATAAAAGTAAAGTACCAGCATTTATTACCCAACGCAATAATAATTTCATAGATTAAATTTTTAAGAATACTTCTATTTTAACAAATAATCTAATTAACTACAAATCAAACTTTCACCAATAAAACAAGTAATATCTTTGATTAAATCTGTTCGTAAAATTTTTGTTCCCACTCTTTCCAATCTTTTTAAAACCCGAAGAGAAGGATGTCCAAATTTATTATTTTTTCCCACAGAAATAATACTATATTCTGGAGTTACAATATCCAAAAAATTTTGCCCTGATCCACTACTACTACCATGATGTCCTACTTTCAAAATATCTGTATCCAAAATATCACCATAATTACTAATTAAATAATTTTCTAAATCACTTTCCATATCTCCAGTAAACAAAATTTCCTTATCTTTATAAGTTAATTCAAAAACTATTGAAGTATTATTTACATTAGATTTTTTATTTAAATTAGGAATCTTACTATCCAATTCCAAAGAATGATTAGGATATAAAAAATGTAAACTAGTACTAGAAATCATCATTGTTTGTTCATGATCAATTTTAATATAATTTAAATCTGAATTTTTAGTAAACTTTTCAAAAAAACTATTCCAAGCCTCATCTCCAGTCTTTTGATAACCACTATAAATTATATTTTTTACTTTAAATCTATTTAAAACTTCTTCACAACCGCCATAATGATCTGAATCAGGATGAGTAATTAATAAATAATCAATTTCATTATCATAAAAATTCATTACTCTACCCAAAGCTTCTAAAATTCTTGCATCTTCTGAACAGTCCACTAACATTTGTTCTCCATTAGGAAAATCTATCAAACTAGCATCACCTTGTCCAATATCCAAAAAAGTTATTTTAAGATTTACAGAATTATTATTAGTTAAAACAGATGATTCTTTATTATTTATATTATTTTGTTTAACATAAAATAATAAACCTAACACAACTATTAGTAAAATTAAAATAAAAATAAAAGTTTTTTTCATAAGTTTATTTTTATGTCAAAATAATTTAATTTATCTAATTTTTATTTTTCTTTTATAAAAACTAATTTTTCAATTCTTCAATAACTAATTCTGATTTATACTTTCTATTTTTTATAATTAAATAAATAATTCCCCCATACAATCCTATCATCATCCACCAAGTTATTTTTAAATCTATAGCAGCAAATGGTAATTTTGCAAAAAATTTTACCACAAATACAATATATTTTAAACCGACCATACCTATCCAAGCCAATACTTGACCTAAAGGAAAAAAGATAAAACTAAAAACTGTTGCCAAAAAACCAATTAACATTAAATAAGGAATAATCCACAATACTAAAATATTTACTACAGGCGCCACAATAGATAATCTTCCAAATTGAAATAAAATTAATGGCAAAGTAGCTATAATAGCTGACATTGTAGAAGTTAATGATTCTTTTATACCAAACATTTCTGGAACTTTTTTAAATACTTGAACAAATAATGGCGACAAATAAACTAAACCGCAAGTAGATATAAAAGAAAGTTGAAATCCAGCATCCCATAATAATACTAATGGATTTTGTATAACCATCAACACAGCAGTTAAAATTAAAACATTGCCTATTTTTGAAGAGCGTCCAGTTTGTTTAGATAATAAAACTATAATACCCATAATACCAGCTCGAACTACTGAAGCGCTCGCACCAGCAAATAAAACAAAAATAATTATACCAAAAACAATTAACCAAAAAGCTTTTTTTCGTGGTATATATAATTGAACACAAAATGTAATCAAAATTGAAACTATAATAGTAATGTTATAACCAGAAATTGCTACGATATGAGTAATTCCTGTTTGACTAAATATTTCATTCAATTCTCCCAATCCTCCACGATAACCATAAAGTAACCCAGCCATAAAACTAGCCAAAGGTTCATGCCAAAGATTATTTATTTTTTGTGAAATTATTTTTTTAAAACTAAAAATACCTTGTAAAATAAAATTGCCATTACCTGAACTAATTTTATTAATTTTAACATTTTTACATTCAAAAAAAACTCCATATCTTGCTAAATACATTTCATAACGAAAATTTTCACTTGATTTTGGTATTTGCAATTTACAATTAATTTCTAATTCATCACCATAATCATAACGCGGATATAATGTAGATTTAAAATAATATTTATTTTTATTAACTTTATCTTGAACAATATATCGTACTCCATCTAAACGAACATCTGGTTCAGCAGAAACAACTACCAAAAAATTACTTTTCTCTTCCTTTACCTCATTTTTAATAAAAGCTAATTGATAACGAGTTAATCCTAAAATAATCAAAAACAAACTAATTAAACAAAACCGAATTTTTTTATTTTCTCTAAAAATAATTAAACTACTAAACAAAATAAATAAACTAAAATAAATATAAACCCAATCTAATTTTAATTCTAATAAAGAAGCTATTAAAACTCCCCATAAAAAACAAAAACAAAACATCATAAATGTCTTGCTTTTTGAATTGATAATTTTATTAAACATAACTTAATAGAACACAAATCAAACGAATCTAACTAATTAAAACTGATTTTTTATATTTATTTTCAAATATTTTTCTTTTAAATTAAGGCTTTTTACCAAAATTAAATAAAAAACCAACTTCAATTGAAGTAGCTCTTAAATAATTTAATAATTATACCTTATGTTCTTCACATAAAATTTCAGAAACTTTCAATTTCAAAATAATTTTATTTTCCACAAAAATAAATAGCAATTATTTTAAAAGGACTTTTTAAAAAGCCTTTACTCTGAATAATTCTTAAAATAATTTTTAATTAAAACAAAAGGTGTGCCTTTATCCCCACTACCAGTTACTAAATCAGCTAAACTACCAACCAAATCTACATACCTTCTTGGAGTAGTTCCTAAAGATTCTGATTTCCCTTTTAACTTTTTTTCCTTTGTCTTTATTCTTTCTTTAACTAAATCTTCAATATTTAATTTTCCTTTAAAATCATTATCAGCAAGATACTTTAGCTTTACTTCATTTGGAGTACCTCCTAAACCTTTGGAATACATAGGAGATATTACCGGGTCTGCTAACTCCCAAATTCCACCAATAGGATCTTTAAAACCACCATCTCCATAAACCATTACTTCTATTTTCTTTTTAAATTCTTTATATACTTTATCTTGTATTTTTGTTATTAAACTTTGATCATGTCTAGGAAATAATTTAACTAAAGTACTAGTTGAAACATTAGAGCCTAATAAGCCATATTCTTTATTATAACCAGAACCATTAACAGGTTCATTTAGAATTTCAGTTAAATCTATTACTTTCTTAGCATTATTTCTAATTAATGTTTCTTTTAATTCAGCTCTATTATGAACACTAGCTACAATTACTTTATCGGTATATTTTAATACTTCTAAAGGGTCATTACTTAAAACAATAGTAATCTTATCTTTATTTACATTCTTATATAAATCTAAATAATCAACACCTGTAAACTCGTGCACAGTTTCTTTAAAAGTATTTTTAAATTCTTTTAAAGTATAATTTCTTAAATAAGGATTAATATTATACTTATGAAAATTTTTAATTAAAGAATTTCCAACTTCATCTTTTGGATAACTTAAAATTAAAACTAACTCATCAACCCCATTTACTATTCCCTCTAATAGTGGCGCAAAACGATTACGAGAAAAAATCGGATAAATTAGTCCAACCTTACCTTTTCCCATTTTCTTTTTTACATCAAAAGCAATATCATCTAATGATACAAAATTATTTTGCCCCTTAGCTACTACTGCTTCTGTAATACATAAAATATCACGATCATCAATCCTTAAATCATCTTCTCTTACTGTATCTTTCAAAGAATCAATAACTACCTGACAAATATCATCTTCTGCTTTTATTATAGGAGCTTTTATTCCTAAAGCTACTGTTCCTAATTTACTCATATTTATTCTTCTTATATTTTATTATATAAAATATTCTTTTATTTATCAATAATAAATAAAAAAAATTATAGTTTTATATATTATACTTGTATTTAAGTAATTAAAAAAATAAAAAAATAAATATTTATTTTATAAAACATGGACAAACAGATACTAATAAAAAATATAATTGGTTTAATTTATTTAATTTATTAAATCTATATTCTACTATAACACAACTACACTACTACACTTACTAACTTTCCTTTTACATAAATAATTTTCTTTGGTTCTTTATTCTCTAACCATTTTTGAACTTTTTCAGATGACAAAGCTAATTTTTTAATTTCTTCTTCAGACATATCAGCTGGAATATCAAAAGTATCACGCAATTTACCGTTTACTTGTACAGCAATAGTGGTCGTTTCATTTTGAATCAAAGCTGGATCATATTTTGGCCAAGCAGACTGAAAAATACTTTCTTTATTTTCTAATTCAACCCAAAGTTCTTCAGTAATATGAGGAGCAAAAGGAGCAAGTAATTGAAGAAATAAAGAATAATGAGTAAAAAATAATTGTTTTTCTTTACTCATTTCATTCACAAGAATCATAAGTTGAGAAATCGCAGTATTAAATCGCATTGCTTCAATATCTTCACTTACTTTTTTTATTGTTTGATGTAATAAAATATCAATGTCAGACTTTATAAACTTTTCGACTTTATGGACTTTTGACTTGAGTGCCCAAACTTTCTCCAAAAATCTTCTCATCCCTATCACTCCCTGTGTACTCCAAGCTACTGGTTGATCAAACGGACCCATAAACATTTCATAAAGTCGCATCGCATCAGCGCCATACTGCTCAACAATATCATCTGGATTAATAACATTATTCCAGCGTTTACTCATTTTACGACCATCTTCAGCTAAAATCAAACCTACATTTTGTAATCTAATAAATGGCTCCTCATGAGAAACTATACCAATATCAAATAAAAACTTATGCCAAAAACGCGCATAGATAAGATGTCGAGTCGCATGTTCTGCTCCACCTACATATAAATCAACTGGATTCCAATATTTTTCTTTTTCTTTATTAATTAATTCTTCTTTATTTTTTGGATCACAATAGCGTAAATAATACCAACATGAACCAGCCCATTGTGGCATAGTATTTGTTTCACGCCTAGCTAAACCACCACATACTGGACATTGAGTATTAACCCACTCTGCAATATTTACCAAAGGTGATTCACCAGTTCCACTTGGTTCATAATTTTCTACTTTTGGTAATTCAAGTGGTAAATCTTTTTCTGGAACTGATTGCCAACCACATTTTTCACAATGAATCAAAGGAATCGGTTCACCCCAATAACGCTGACGAGAAAATACCCAATCACGAAGTTTATATTGTACTTTTCTTTGACCAATTCTTTTTTCTTCTAGCCAAGCAATTATTTTTTCTTTTGCTTCAAAAACATTAAGTCCTTCAATAAAATCTGATTTAACTACTATACCATCTCCTATATAAGGTTCTTGTAAATCAATAAAATTATCTTCAGGCATTATTACATATTTAATTGGTAAATTAAATTTTTTCGCAAACTCAAAATCTCTCTGATCATGAGCTGGTACAGCCATAATTGCTCCAGTACCATAATTAGTTAAAACATAATCTGCCACAAAAATTGGAATCTCTTCATTATTTACTGGATTAATTGCTTTTACACCTTTTAATTCTACACCGGTCTTTTCTTTATTTTCAATTCTTTCTAAATCAGATTTATTTTTGGCTTTTTCTACATATTTTTCAACATCAGAATAATTTAAAATCTGCAATCTTAAATTTTTAATTAAAGAATGTTCTGGAGCAATCACACAATATGTGGCGCCAAAGAGAGTGTCTGGACGAGTAGTAAATACTTCTAAAATTTCCTCACTATTTTTGACATTAAATTTAATTAAAGCACCTTCTGATTTACCAATCCAATTTCTTTGCATATCTTTAATTGATTCTGGCCATTGTTCTAATTTATCAAGATCAGCTAATAATCTTTCAGCATAATCAGTAATTTTTAAAACCCATTGACGCATTGGTTTGCGTTCAACTGTTGTATTACAGCGTTCACACTTACCATTTTCTAAATCTTCATTAGCTAAACCAGTTTTACAAGTAGGACACCAATTAATGGGTTCATACGATTCAAAAGCTAAACCTCGTTTAAACATTTGAATAAAAGCCCATTGAGTCCATTTATAATAATTTGGATCAGTAGTATTTATTTCTCTTTCCCAATCATAAGTAAAACCAAGCAAACCAAGTTGTTTTTTGAAAGTTTCAATATTTTTAGCTGTTGCTATAGAAGGATGAACTTTATTTGCAATCGCGTAATTCTCTGCTGGAAGACCAAAAGCATCCCAGCCCATAGGATGAAGAACATTATAACCCTGCATCATTTTCATACGAGCAATCACATCTGTAGCAATATAACCCTTAGGATGTCCAACATGAAGCCCAACACCAGAAGGATAAGGAAACATATCCAAAACAAAAAATTTCTTTTTCTTAGAATCCTCTTTAATTTGATAAAGTTTTTCTTTTTCCCATTTCTCTTTCCATTTTTTTTCTACTTCTTTATGATTATAATTAGACATAAAATATTAATTAACTTGTATTATATTTTAGCCAAAAATATTGAAAAATGCAAATTTAATCTAAAATAAAATACATACTATTAAGTATGTATTTTAAATAATTTTATAATTTATAAACAACTTTTGGCTTTTAACAATTCCCAAACACCAGGTTTATTACCAGAAATAATTGCTTCTATTCGTTCCCTGCCTATCTTTTCTACTAAACAATCCTGCATCTCTGAAGTAATCTCTGTTGGTAAAAGAGTTGTGTCCATTCCCCAACTTTCTAAAGTTTTCTTCTGCTCCTCACTTAACAAAATATTTTTATTTATATTCTCTTGATTGTCAGATATAGAAGTATTATTTTCTGTATTAGTACTATTATCTTCAGTTGAAATTATTTCTGTACTAATCTGATTAGTATTAAAATAATACTGCAAAGCTTTATTAATTAATTTAACTCGTAAATTCCAAGGATTAAAAATTAAAATTATAATTAAAGCCAAAATTGCTAATAACAATAATTTAAATATAAAACGAAATAACTTAAACATAAATTTTTTTAAATATAAACAAATTTAGTATATTATATTTTTTATCTTAAGTAAATAAATATATTTTTATTTATAAATATAATTTTCTAAATCTTTTATTATAAAAAACACACCTTTCTGATGTGAATTTATTTTTATAAATAATTTTTGAGAGACGCGTCATGCAGAACGCGTCTCTCTCCCATAATCTTGGCTGCATCCAAACCAATGAAAAAAATCCGCTGCCCAACTATTCATTGGGCCAAGAGCGCGCCTCTTTTAACATTTGGCGAACTCTTTTCGCTTCTTCGGCGGCTTCTTTTCTTGCACTTTCCTTTTCCATCGCTTCAATGGGATGCTCTCTTGCCCATTTTTTATAGGCAAGGTCCTCCTTTATGAAACGACCTAAAAGAATCAGGATCAGAAAAGCAAGTACACCGAAAATTATCCAACTTGGGTTCATAACCCACCTCCTAAAAAAGTACAACTTTATTTTACAAAAATTAGACAAAATGTCAATAGGTTTTGCAAAATAAACATAAAACAGTCTTTTTAGACTGTTTTATGTTTATTTATTTTCTATTTTTCCACCATCTTTTACCTAACCAAACTAAACCAAATATTATCAACCAAACAGGTAGAAAAACCACCAACCAAATTATTAAATTAACCAAACTTTTACTAACAGCAATTAAACTACGAGCTGCATCTTTTACTTGCGCCCAAGGTTTCCATTTATCTTCTGGATTTAAAGTTGGTAATTCATTTGGATCAGTAGAAAGATAAACAGTCAAAGTTGATAATTCAACACTTTGTGATAAATATTTCATTCTACCTTGAATACTTTCAATTTGTCCACGCACATTAGTCAATTCTCTTTGAACTGCTAAGACATCTTCAATTTTTACTGCTCGATTCATAATTTGTAAAAACTGATTTTCAGCTGCTCTTAAATTTTTTAATTGTAAATCAAGATCAACATATTCTTCAGTAACATCTTGTCCATTAACTGATTCACTTTTTATTTCTCCCATCTTCTTTATTTCATCAATCCCAGTATCAAAAACATTAACGGGAATCCTCACTGTCACTTCTCCAGTTGGAGCGATTCCTGATTTATAAATATTACTATAAACTACAAAACCACCATTATCTGTGGCATATTTTGTTATTCCAACAATAACTTCATTTACATCTTTGACTACCATTGATAATGAACCAGTTTTTATAATCATCCTTTCATTTTTATTCACAGATGATTTTATTGATTCTTCAGTTACCATAATACTGTCTGATGCGACTGACTGTATTGTTTTGTAAGAATCAGAATTTCTACCAACTGCTATCCCATTTTTAAGCATTAAATTTTGTGAAATTAAAGAACTACTTTTAGTTTTTGTTTGCCACAAAGTTGTGGCAGAAAACAAAATTAAAACGATTGCTAATATAACTATTCCCAAAATTATTTTTATTTTTTTAGACATATTAATTTAATTAAATATTGTTTTTAGTATAACAATTACAATAAAAACAAACAAGTCTCTGTAATACAGAGACTTGTTTAATATATTTTAAGAAATATATTTATTTAATAATTCTTTCAATCTTTCTTTTTGTACTCCCCCAACCATTTGATCAACTACTTGTCCTTCTTTGAAAACCAAAAATGTCGGAACACTCATCACTTGATATTTACCAGCAATTATTTGATTTTCATCTACATTAAGTTTGCCTACTCTAGCCTTATTAACATCAAATTCATTAGCTAACTCTTCAACAATTGGACCCATCATTTGACAAGGTCCACACCAAGGAGCCCAAAAATCTACCAATACGGGAACTGTAGATTTAATTACTTCCTCCTCAAAATTTTGATCATTCAAAATAATTTCTGACATATTTTTCTAATTAAAAATTACTATTTTTACAATAGTAATTTTAACATTTTGAGATTATCCTATCAAGAGGTGGATAAGTTAAACAACTGATTCAATTTCTTGTTCTTCTTTTTGTGTAGTATTATCATTAATAGCTAAAAATTTAATTTCAAAAGTCTTTCCTTCAACAGCTAAACTACGACTAAACCCTAGATCATTTTTCTTTAAATTATCATTATCCAAACCAGTCATACGAGAAAAACTTGAACCAACTGTATCAATAGACAAAGCTGGAATTGTATCAAACAAATCTTCCATTTCTTTCAATTGACCTCTTGGCACAGCATAAACACGCTCTCCTGGTTTTATATAATTAACTGCATCTCCCAAAATATCTCTATTTACTTTTGTTACTCTAAATACTCTATCACCTTTAAATCTACGAAAAATAGTTTCTAAATATTCGTCTACAAAATCTTTTTCTGTTTCAGGATTATTAGGACTAACTAATTCATCAGTTCTTTTTTTACCTTCTGGGTCAATTGTTCTACCTGTTAAACCTTCATTATTATTTACTAATTCTAATTTAGCAACATGACCACCGGGTAATTCACCTAATAATCTAGGATCTACGATCCCTTTATAAATTTCTGGCATATTTTATTCAAATTTAATTTCTCTAACTTTCATTTCTTCTTTATAAATTTCCAAAATATCTCCTATTTCAATTCTTTCCTTACCTTCAAAACGCATACCACACTCTGTTCCGCTAGGAACTTCTTTCATATCTTGTTGTCCAACTTTGCATTGAGAAATACTACCTTCACCCATCATTAAACCATTTCTTTTTATTCTAACTTTAGCGCCTTTTTCTAATTTTCCTTCTTCAACTCTACCACCAATCGTCATAGCACCTTTATCTGTTCTAAAAATTGCTAAAACTTTTACTTTTGCTAATTCATGAATAATTTTTTCATTAGACAACATCTTACCTAATTCATCTTTGGCCCAATTCAATAAATCATAAATAATATTATATTGACGAAAATCAATTTTATTATCACGCATAATTTCTTCAACAATCGGAGTTGCTTTAACATTAAAACCAATCACTACTCCACCTGCAGCTTCTGCTTTTTTAACATCAGCATCAGTTACATTACCTAAACCTTTACCTACAATTTTCACTCCTACTTCTTCATGGCGTAGTTTTTCTAATGAACCAATAATTGCTTCCAAAGAACCAAGTACATCTGTCTTAATTACTAAATTTAAATATTTTTTCTTTTCCTCATCATCTTCACTTTCTTCTTTTTTTGCGAAATCATATTTTTCTGCACCTGTTTGTTTATTTTGTTTTTGTTTAATATCAATTTTTTCAGACACACTTGCTTTATTTACATCTAAAACATCCCCTACTTCTGGAGCTACTTTGAAACCCACAATCTGTACTGGAACTGAAGGTCCGGCTTGTTCAATATTCTCTCCTTTATAATTTTTCATAGCTCGAACTTTACCATAAATTTCACCATTAACTACCAAAGGATCATTTTTGTATAAAGTACCAGATTGCACTAAAACAGTAGCTACTGGACCCATACCTTTGTCCACATGGGACTCAATAATTGTACCAATTGCTGATAAATTTGGATCAGCTTGAATTTTATCTTCATTTATATCAGCTACTAAAAGTAAAACATCTAAAAGTTTATCTATATTCAATTGTTGTTTAGCAGAAATCTCTATCATTGGTACATTACCACCCCATTCTTCTGGAATAATATCTTTCTGTGATAATTCAGTTTTTACTCTTTGAACATCAGCTGTTTCTTTATCTATTTTATTAATAGCTACAATAAAAGGAAGTTTTGCTGCTTTGATAATATTAATTACTTCTTCAGTCTGAAGTTTGACTCCATCATCAGCTGCTACAATTAAAATAGCAATATCTGCCACTTTGGCACCACGACTTCGCATTACAGTAAAAGCTTCATGACCTGGAGTATCAATAAAAGTAAGATTACGCTCAACTCCACTCTTCGGATCTTTCCAAATAGTCTGATAAGCTCCAATATGCTGAGTAATACCTCCAGCTTCTGTATCAATTACATTGGTTCTGCGCACCGCATCTAATAATCTAGTCTTACCATGATCTACATGTCCCATAACTACAATCACTGGAGCACGTCTTTCTAAATTTTCTGTCTGTGATAGAGCTTCTTCTAAAGCTTTTTCCTTATTTTCTTCATGTTTTTCATCTAAATTACTGCTTTGTTTTTTTTGAACATTAAAACCCATTTCTTCAGCCAAGATAGCAGCTGTATCAAAATCTATATTTTGATTTTGATTGGCCAAAATACCATTCTTCATAAGTTCAGTAATAATTTGAGTTACTGACATATTGAGAGTCTCAGCAAAATCTCTTACTGTTATTAAATCAGGCAAAAAAACAGTTTCTCCACTTTGTTTGCGTAATTCTTTTTCTTTTTTCTTTTTTTCTTCCAATTCTAATCTTTTTTTCTCTTCCAAATCACGCTTAATATATTTCCATTGTTTTTTAATCTTTTCTGCTACTCTATCATCAACTTTAACAGCCCGAGCGCCAATATCAAAACCATACTGAGGTAATAATTCCAGCATTTCTTTGGTATTAGTTCGAAGTTGTCTGGCTAATTCTGTAACATTCATGTTTTTTATTTTAATAGTAATGCTAAGATTATAAGCAAAATAAATAAAAAAGTCAACCTAATTTATCTAAATTGCCTTCTTGAATAAAAATAAATTATATAAAATTAATATATATAATCAAAAAAATTAAATTTAAAAAAATATAATTTAATCAGAAATTCTAGATTCATCAGTTATTTCAACTATATTTTTAGAAGTTGTAGACTTTTCAGAATATTCTTTTATCAATTTTCTAACAGCTTGTTCATATTGTTCAATATCCAAATCATCTTCTGTAATACCACCAGGCAAAGCCTTTTGTTTTTTTCTATCTAAAACAAGTTCACCTTTTTCTATTTTTTCTAAAAGTCTTTTTAAACCAACAATTTTAGTAATTTTTGATCCTTTTTCGCTTTTATACATAAATAATCTAATTATATTAATTTTTTTATCAATTTAATAATTGCTTTGGCTGAAATATTTTCATAATTTAATAATTGTGTTGGGGTACCGCTTTTAGGCATTTTATTTACTGCCAAAGAATAAATTTTTACATTTTCATTAATTAATGCTCCTGTTATTGCTTCATACAAACCACCTTCTTTATGATGATCCTCAACTACAATTATTTGTTTAGTATCTTGAGCAGCTTTTTTTAAAGTAATTAAATCTAAAGGTTTAACAGAATAAAGATCTATTACTCGAATATTAATTTTTTGAGCTTTTAATTCTTTATATGCTTTTTGTGCTTCATGTAAAGTAATTCCAGCACCAATGACAGTAATTATATCTTTAGTACTTTTATATAAAACTTTACTTCCGCCAATTTTAAATTTTTCTGTGTTTTTATACAATACTGGCAATGCTTCTCTGGTTGTGCGAAGATAAGACATTCCTACATGTTTAGTTAAAAGTTTCATAATTGCTTTTGTGGCTACTGCATCTGCTGGATACATTACCACACTATTTAAAACTGAACGCATCATCGCAATATCTTCTAATGCCATTTGTGATGGACCATCTTCACCAATTGAAACTCCTGCATGTGAACCACAAATAACTAAATTTGGTTTTGAATATTGTGCCATTCTTATCTGATCATAAGCTCTAGACCAAAAAGCTCCAAAAGTAGAAACAAATGGTTTCTTACCTCGTCTTGATAAACCTAAAGCTACAGAAAACATATTTTGTTCAGCAATAAACATTTCCAAAAATCTTTCTGGATAAACTTTTTTAAAAAATTCTGCATAAGTAGAATTGCTTGTTTCTGCATCCAAAACTACCATCTCAGAAAATTTATTAAACAATTCTACTAAAGTTTGACCATAAGCCTTACGCGTAGCAACCAAATCTCCTATTTTATATTGATAATTAGTAATTGGTAATTTATTAGTAATTGGTAATTGAGAATTAATAATTGTTTTAATTTTTGGTTTAATCACATTGCCTTTTAATTTTTTATTTACTTGCCCTAAATCTTTTAGTGCTTGTTTTAATTCATCTTGAGCCAAAGTTTTACCATGCCAACCTTCTTTATTTTCCCAAAATTTAATTCCCTTACCTTTAATAGTCTTTGCTAAAATTGCTACTGGTTTACCAATTATTTTTTCTGTTTGTTTAAAAATTTTTTCAATCTCTAATAAATTATGTCCATCCACTATAAAAACTTTCCAACCAAAAGCTTCTATCTTTTTTTTATAAATTGCAAGATTGTGACCATACATTGTTTCTCCTCTTTGTCCTAACCGATTGATATCCACTATGGCTATTAAATTATCTAATTTATTATAAGCTGACCAAGCAAAAGCTTCCCAAACAGAACCTTCTGTCATTTCACTATCTCCAAGCAAAACATAAGTCTTATAATTCAATTCCTCTAATTTAGCATTCATTGCCATACCAGCGCCAATAGAAAGACCTTGACCAAGAGATCCAGTAGCTGATTCAGTATAAGGAAAACTCATTGCTGGATGTCCTTCAAGTTTGCTTCCAAATTTTCGCAAAGTTAATAATTCTTTTTCATTTATTTTTCCAGCTACAGCATACAAAGCATACAACAAAGGAGCCGCATGACCTTTAGAAAAAATTAATCGATCATTATTATTATATTCTGGATTATTTAAATCAGCTTTTAAAAAACCTCCAAACATAAGCACTGTCATCAAATCAGTTGCTGATAATGATGAAGTAGGATGTCCACTTCCAGCTTCTGTGGTTGAAATAAGAATATAATAACGAACTAACTTAGCTAATTCTAATAAAGTCTTTTGATTCATAATAAATAATTAAATATATAATTTTATAAAAATTTTATTTTTTATGGGCTATTATTATATAACCTTGTGCTTCTATTCTTTTACCAAAAACCAAAGCTACTATTAAACTAAATAATTCACAACCAGCCGTAGAAAAAGGGTGAAATTTCTTTTTAATTTTATAAAAAATTTTGTTAAGAAATTTCAAAAACAAAAATTTTTTTTGATTTTGTAATTTATCATAAAATTCATCTGGGTATAATAAAAATGAAGCCCAAGATAAACCTTTTATACTTTCAATATCAAAATCAGCTTCTGTGATCATTTCTCTTAATCTTTTTTTAGAATAAAGAGAAATATGTACTTCAGCATGAGGATCCGTATTTAAACCATGTTTAAATAAATAATTTCTTATCCAAGCATGTTTGCCAAGTTTTGATTCAGAAAACATAGCCAATAACCCGCCCGGTTTCAAAACTCTATTAATTTCTTTTAACCAAGAACGAACATTTTTTATATGACCTAAAACATCTGAAGTATATATTACATCAAAATAATTACTTTCAAAAGGAAATATCTCACCATCATACCAAACAACCTCAGCCCATACACCATTTTGTTTTATTTTTTCTCGAGCTATATCAATTTGAAGTTTAATCACATCTAAACCATAAACTTCTACTTTTCGTCCAAACATTTTTTTAAAATCTATAACACTTGAACCAGTCCCACATCCAACATCTAAAATTCTAATTCTTTCATTTTTACTTTTATAAGTAAACTGTTTAGCTACATGTTTTTTTATTTTTCTATAAAGAAAATATTTTTTAGGATAAAAAAATAATTTTAACCAATCTTTAGTAGAAACAAAATCATTACGAAAAACAGGATTAGTATCCCAAATCTCAATATTACTTTCTTGCATTTTACCCCAACCTAAAGTACTATTATTTTGCATAGCAAGTATATTGTACCATGTTCAGAGTACAAAATACATGCAAAAATATACACAGTTATAAATTCTAAATATGTTTTTATTGATCAATAAACCAGAAGGTTGGACAAGTTTTGATGTGGTTAATTATATTCGCAAACAAATAAAACAATCACCAACTTATAAACTAAAAACTAAAAATTCTAAATTGAAAGTGGGACATGCTGGTACACTTGATCCTTTTGCTACTGGTTTGTTAATTATTGGTGTTGGACGAGAAAATACTAAAAAATTAGATAAATTTAAAAATCTTCCCAAAACCTATATTGCTACACTTAAACTTGGTTTTGTTAGTGATACTTTTGATAAAACAGGTAAAATTTCCAATTATCAATTATCAATTTTCAATAAATTTTCAATTCTACAATTTCTTAAAAAAACATTTAAAACTAAAACAGTAAATCCGGATTATTTGTATGTTAATAAAATTTTACAAAAATTTCTTGGTAAACAAAAACAATTACCACCAATGTTTTCAGCCAAAAAAATAAAAGGACAAAAACTTTATGATTTAGCTAGAAAAGGTATAATAATCAAACGCAAAAAATGCAAAATTGAAATATATAATATTGAACTTTTGGAATATAATTATCCTAAACTTAAAATAAAAATAAATTGTTCATCTGGAACATATATTAGAACTTTAGCTCATGATATTGGAAAAAAACTAGGAGTTGGTGCTTATTGTGAAGATCTTGTTAGAACAAAAATTGGTGAATATTCATTAGCTCAAGCACAAGATATAAAAACTGTTTATCCACAATAAATCAAAAATTCTCTCATAAAAACAACTGATTGACAAAAGTTGTGTTTTTGTTATAATTAATTTATAAATTATTAATGGATTATCTTGAAGATTGTGCATGTGGTAATGGAAGATTGAATAATAAATAGTTATATTATGAATAAATTTAGCTTAAAAAGGCTAAAATTATCTTCTAAAAAATTATTTTTGATCCCCTAATAGGATCTATTCTTCTTGTCATATACATTTTTTCACAATTTCTTTGAGATAATTGGAGAAATTTTAATATGTCACAATTAATTATCCTTTTAGTTGCTGCTATAATTTCCACAATTTTGGGAATATTTTTAGGTTATATTTTACGAAAACAAATTGCTCAAACCAAAGCTAATTCTGTAGAAGCAACTGCTGAAAAAATGTTAAATGAAGCCAAGCATAAAGAACAAGAACTTTTACTCAAAGCCAAAGAAAAAGCTATAAAAATTATTGACGACGCCAAAGAAGAAGAAAGTCAGCGTCGTAATGAAATAAATCAAATTCAAAAAAGATTAGAACAGCGTGAAAACATGTTTGATAAACAACTTTTAGAATTTGAAGACCGAAAAGAAAAATTACAACAAAAAGTTGAAGAAATTCAAGCTATTAAACAAAAAGTTGATGAAGCTCGTGAAAAAGCTATTACTGAATTAGAAAAAATCAGTCAATTTAATAAAGAAGAAGCAAAAGAAGAATTAATTGACAGAGTTGAAAAACAAGTCAAAGATGATTTAATGGGAAGAATTATAAAACTAGAAAGAGATAATTCTGAATTTTTTGAAAATAAAGCCAAAGAAATAATTATCTCTTCTATTCAGCGTTGCGCTTCTGATCATTCAGCAGAAACTACTTCTACACCTGTTGTTTTACCAAGTGATGAAATGAAAGGTAGAATTATTGGTAAAGATGGACGCAATATAAAAACTATTGAAAAATTAACTGGTTGCGAATTAATTATTGATGAAACTCCTGATATGATTTTAGTTTCAGGTTTTTCCCCTATTCGTCGTCGTGTATGTCAAATTGCTTTAGAGCGTCTTATCAAAGATGGTAGAATCCAACCAATGAGAATTGAAGAATTTATTGATGATGCTAAAAAAGAATTAGCTCTTGATATCAAAAAAGCTGGTGAAGAAGCTTTATACAAACTTGGAATTACTGGTCTTGATCCAAAATTAGTTTCACTGGTTGGGCGTCTTAAATATCGCACTAGTTATGGTCAAAATATATTAAACCATTCAATTGAAGTAGCACAACTTTCTGCACTTATAGCAGAAGAATTAGGTGCTGATGCTAGTAAAGCTAAAAAAGCTGGATTCTTTCATGATATTGGTAAAACAGTTGATCAAGATACTCCCGGTGGACATCCAGAAATTGGCGGTACAATTTTGAAAAAATTTGGTCTTGATGAGGATACTCAAAATGCTGCTATACATCATCATGATGATAAACCAGAAAATTTATATACTCAAATTGTCAAAGCTGCTGACGCTATTTCTAGCTCTAGAATCGGTGCTCGTCGTGATACTTATGAACAATTCGTTTCTAGACTAGAAGAATTAGAAAAAACTGCTTCTGATTTTCCTGGAATTGAAAAAGTTTATGCTATCCAAGCTGGTAGAGAAGTTAGAGTTTTTGTTAAACCAGAAGAAATTGATGATTATAATGCTTATAATCTAGCAAAAGATATTGCTAGAAAAATTGAAAATGAACTTCAATATCCTGGAGAAATTAGAGTTAATGTAATTCGTGAAACTAGAGTAATTGAATACGCTAGATAAAAATTTTAAAAACCGTCTTTCAAGACGGTTTTTTTATCCACAATAAAATTTGGCTCTATTGACATATTTTTTAAAAAAATGGTAAAATAAATATATCCTAATTAATTTGAGGTCTACTCAATAAAAAATAAAAATATGAACAAAGCAGAACTATCACAAGCCATTGCTAATAAAGTTGGTTTGTCAAAAAAAGAAGCAGAAGCTATGATTGAAGCTTTTGTAGATATTGTTACTACTACTCTTAAATCTGGTGGTGAAGTAAATATTGCTGGTTTTGGTGCTTTCTCTGCAAAAATGAGAGCCGGACGCATTGGTGTAAATCCACAAAATCCTAGCGAAAAAATTCAAATTCCACCAGTTACAGTACCAAAATTCAAAGCTGGAAAAGGATTAAAAGATGCTTTGAAAAAATAATAATTTTAATTAAATTATATAAAAACCCTATATTAAAAATATAGGGTTTAATATTTTAAAATTTTATAAAACATGAATTAAACAGATTAAATAAATTAGAACAAATTAATTATTATTAGTTAAATTTATATTTAATTTACTTTTAAAATAAAAAACACTCTTAAATTCTTAAAAGTGTTTTTATAAAATTATATTTTATTTACTAGTTTAATTTATTTTTTTAAATCTAACGGTAAATATTGGTTCATAATTATTATCATATTCATCTTTTATTTCTACTGACTCACCTTTCATTGTTTTCGTTATAACAATATCTGATAACATTTCCATATCTGATTCTAAATCAATCTTCAAATCATCTAATTTAGTAAACTCACTAGAAAAATCACTCTTAATCATATTTTCAATTTGTTTTTTCTTTTCACGCATTATTTTCAATTTATCAGTTAATTCTACATATTCTTGAGAAGAAGCTAAGGCTTCTTTATAAGAACTTTTAATATCTTTTTGTTTTTTCTTTATTTCTTGAATACGATTAAAAATTTCTTGAATATCTTGCATAATCTAAAAAAATTAATAAATAAATTAAAAATATTTTAGCATATAAACAATAAATGAACAATAGTAAAAAATCCCTTTCGGGATTTTTCTTGTGTCAGAGGGCAGGATTGAACTGCCGACCTTAGCGTTATGAATGCTACGCTCTAACCAACTGAGCTACTCTGACTTTTTTATAATAAATTTTAATGTTTGAAT
>JAAZJX010000099.1 GCA_012800155.1 Candidatus Magasanikiibacteriota bacterium | reverse complement strand
GTGGAAACGCAAGACGCTGACAGATTTCCGTGCGGAGGAACTGCTGGTTCCGATATTCAAGGACGGAAAATGCGTTTATGACCGTCCCGATACCAGTCAGATTCGAGACTACTGCCGTGAGCAGCTGGCGCTGCAATGGGATGAGGTTAAGCGCTTTGAGTATCCCCACAACTACTATGTCGACCTGTCTCAAAAGCTTTGGGACATCAAATACGAGTTGCTCTGCAAGAGCGGCAATTATTAAGCAAGGTGAATTTAATTGATACAGAAACCCCGCGGGACGATGGATATCTTCCCGGACGAAATATATATTTGGCAGCATATCGAAAAGACGGCACGCGAGGTGGCAGCCCGCTACGGATTCGAGGAAATCCGCTTCCCCACTTTTGAGGAGACGGCGCTTTTCAACCGCGGCGTGGGCGATACTACCGATATTGTTCAGAAAGAGATGTATACTTTCTCAGACCGGGACGGGCTCAGCCTTTCGCTGCGTCCCGAGGGAACCGCATCAACAGCCCGCGCGGTCATCGAAAGCGGCAAATACGCCGACACGCTGCCGCTGAAATACTACTATATCATCAATTGTTTCAGATATGAGAAGCCTCAGGCCGGCCGCTCCCGGGAATTCTACCAGTTCGGTGTTGAGATTTTCGGCGCACAAAACGCTGCAGCCGATGCGCACGTCATAGCTATGGGCAACGCATTGATTCGAGAGCTGAATCTTAAGTCAGTAGCGCTGCATATCAATTCAATAGGCTGTCCCGAGTGCCGTCCGAAGTATCACGACGCGCTTCGCGAGTATTTCAGGGCGCATTCGGATGAGCTTTGCGATACCTGCCGCAAGCGCCTTGAAACAAACCCGCTGCGGATACTGGACTGCAAGAGCGAGATTTGTTCGAAGATTGCCGATACCGCCCCCAGGACTATTGAATACCTCTGCGATGACTGCTCCGCCCACTTTGACAGCCTCAAAAAATGCCTGGACGCACTGGGTATCACCTACAGCATTGACACCCGCATAGTGCGCGGTCTCGACTATTACACAAGAACGGTATTCGAGTTCATTTCAGAAGGTATCGGTGCGCAGAGCACTGTCTGCGGCGGCGGTCGTTACGACGGACTCATTGAGTCGGTTGGCGGTCCCCGGATGGCGGGTATCGGCTTTGCAATGGGGATCACGCGGCTTATTCTCTCGATGAAACAGGACGGTGTTCTCCCCGAACCTCCCGCCAATCTTACTCTATACATTGCCTCCCTGGGAGATGCGGCATCGGTAAAGGCCATAGAGATAGCCGACAGGCTACGCCATACCGGCATTTCGGCGGAAAGCGATCTTGTCGGACGTTCTCTGAAAGCACAGATAAAATACGCCAACAAGGCGGGAGCCGCCTATACCCTTATACTGGGAGACAGCGAGCTTGAAAGCGGCAAAGCACAGCTCAAGAAAATGTCCGACGGCAGCCAGGTTGAAATCGATATAAACAACATCGCGGAAATGAAAGCCGCTCTTCAATAAGACAATAACGAAAAGGTGACACATATGGCAGTAAATCTCAAATCAACCGACAAGCGCACCAAATATTGCGGTGAGTTCCGCCCTGCCGACATCGGAAAACGCGTTTGTGCCATGGGCTGGGTTCAGCGTCAGCGCGACCTGGGCTCACTGATCTTCATCGACCTGCGCGACCGCACAGGTATAGTTCAGCTTGCATTTGATACCGACACCGATAAGTCTGTGTTCGATACCGCCTTCGGCATCCGCGCAGAGTATGTTGTCTGCGCGCACGGCGTGGTTCGTCAGCGCGGTGAGGGCGCGGTGAATCCCAACCTCCCCACCGGCGAGATAGAAATTGCGGTTGAAGAGATAAAGATTCTCTCGGCTGCCGAAACCGCCCCCTTCGAAATTGTTGAGAACAGCAACGTTCGCAGTGAGCTGCGTCTCAAATATCGTTATCTTGACCT
>JAAZJX010000033.1 GCA_012800155.1 Candidatus Magasanikiibacteriota bacterium | reverse complement strand
TTTACTAGGAAATCCTATTTTCTAGTAAATATTTTTAAAAGTGTTACTTCAATACTAAAAATCTTTTGTTTAAAAGAAATATTTTAATATATTTTATGGACTTTTTTTCTTCTCATTATAAATGTCCAGTGGAACGAATTGTGGCTTACCACATTTTGGACATCTGTTAGTTGGATATGACTTTCTTTTATCCCATGTTTCACGGATTATTTCCCAATCATAAATACCTTCAAAATGGCATTTCATACATCTTAAGTGTATTTTCTCGTCATACAAATTAGTTTCTAAAAAAGATTTTGTATCGATTGTTGGGGGTATCCCAAAGTACTTACACTCCTCTAGATAATCATTTAATCTTTTTTCTTTTTCCTCTTTAGAAACTAACGTTCTTATTAACTTAAATCTCTTATACATGTTGGATCACCTCTTCGTTTTAAGTACGATAAATTATAGTTAATTACCATGGTTGTTCCACAAACACATAGTAAAGGGTTGTAGTTGTAGGTGTTGAAAAGTAATCTAATCCAATATAGTTTACTTTTCATGAGTGAAATATATGATTTTCTATATAGTCTTTTTTCTTCACCAAAAGATTTATTTGTCCTATTGGCATAAAACCCATAATATCTTATTAAGTTAAATCCTTTATCAGGAATATGAATAATTAATTTTTTAATAAATTCAAAAATTGGTTCAGTAATTTCCTGTCTACCTATTTTATCGTCTTCTAATTCAAAATCATCATCTTCATGTGGATCATAATACCACGTGATTAAATCATTATTATAATCTACATTAATTATTCTTTCTTCACTTATCGCTGGTCTTGATGAATATCTTGAAATATATCTAGTTACCTCTTTGGCGTTCATTTTATTATTTTCAGGTCCATAAACATATAAACCATCTTTATAATTATTAATTATTTCTTCCTTTAGTTTATATGTTATGTTTTTATCTATAAAACTACCATTATTAGTGATATATTTATAAATATTATTAAGTAGGGTATACATATAGATTATTCTCAATTTCTTAAAGTGAAAATAGGAATGTTTTTTAATAATATTATGTTTATCAATTGTCGCTTCACTTACTAAACAATGAATATGGGGATTTAAATTTAACGCTCTTCCAAAAGTATGTAAAAAAGCGACAATTCCCAACCTTCTATCTAATCTTTTTGAGATTTTAGAACTTAATAATTTTAAAAAAGATTCATTAACACTAATAAATAAAACATCATATAAACCTCTATATAGTCTAAATAAATACCTAAATTCTTCTGGAATAGTAAAAACGAAATGCCTATGATTTACATCAAGTAATTTTCTACTAACTGAAATAGCTCTTTGTTCACGGTATTTCTTATTACACGAAGGACAAAATCTAGAATGACATGATAATCCAATCATATAAAACTCATCACAATTTGGACATTCAAAGAAGATGTAGCCTTCGCTAAAATCTCTACACTTAATCATTCTATCAACATTTGTTAAAATGGATTCTCTAGGTTTCATTTTATCATCAAGCGATAATAAAAAATCATCCCAGTATGTCCTAAAGATTTCTTTAATTATATTAGGGTTTCTATAAACTGGAAGGTTTTTTAATCGATAATATTCATTTAAATAAACATGATCACCTGCTTTGGCTGCTTCACTAAGTCTAGCCCTGTGATGATATTTGAAAAAAATATCTTCCATACTTAAAGTATATCATTTATCGTATAATAATAAAAAAACCCATAACTTCATGTTATAGGTCAGACGTGACTTTAGTCACTTTTGTTC
>JAAZJX010000032.1 GCA_012800155.1 Candidatus Magasanikiibacteriota bacterium | reverse complement strand
TGTTAGATCAAATGGCTTTACCGCCTTGTCATTATGGTTTTCAAATTACAGTTCTAAACGGAAAATTAAATCTACTTTGGAGCCAACGCTCAGTAGATACAATGTTAGGCTTACCTTTCAATATTGCTAGTTATGCTACCCTACTTCATTTATTAGCCAAAGAAACTGGTTTAAAAGAAGGTAAATTAGTTGGTTTTTTAGCTGATGTGCATATCTATAAAAATCATCTTGAAGGAGCAAAAGAACAAATTAATCGTGATCCTCATAAATATAAATTACCAACTATTCAAACTAAGAATTTTCAATCAATTTTTGATTGGCAATATACTGATACTGAATTGATTAATTATGAAAGTTATGAACGAATTCAATTTCCTATTGCAGTTTAATTAACTATTATCTTAAACTTGCCTATTTGTTAAAATAAATTTTAAAATTTCTCATAAAAAATTATTTAAAAAATATTAAAATTATTTACTAGTAAATATACTAAATTCAATTTAACAAAATTCTATGTTCTCACTCATCGCCGCTGTAGCAAAAAATAATTGTATTGGTGTAAACAATAAAATTCCTTGGAATATTCCTGATGACTTTAAATATTTCAAAGAAAAAACAATGGGAAAAACTTGTCTTATGGGACAAGCTACTTTTGAATCAATTCTTGGTTATCTTGGTAAACCTCTACCAGGCAGAAAAACCGTTGTTTTAAGTCAAGATCCAAATTTTCAAGCTCCAGAAGGAGTAAAAATTTATAATGATTTAGACAAAGCTTGGGAAGAATTAAAAAATGAAGAAGTGTTTGTTTGTGGTGGAGCTACTATTTATCGTCTAACTATCAATCGAGTTGATAAACTTTATATTACTCATGTAGATATGGAACCAAATGGTGATGTTTTTTTCCCAGAAATTGATCCTAATATTTGGCAAGAAACTTGGCGAGAAGATCATGAAGGATTTAGTTTTGTAAAATATTCTCGAGTTTAAAATTTATAAAAATTCATAATAGCTAATAATTCAAAGTACTATACTTAATATTTTATATAAATAATTTATTAAAAAGATGGTAATGAAACTTTTGTATAACTATCAAAAAAATATTTAAAAAAATATGAAGCCTAAACCTCAAACTTTGAACCCTAAACTTTGTAAAGGATTATTCATCATGATTGAAGGAACTGATGGCTCTGGAAAAAGTCTTCAAACTGAACTTTTAGTTGAACATTTAAAAAAAGAGAATTACCAAGTAGAACAAATTAGTTTTCCACAATATGGTAAAAAAAGCGCGGCTATGGTTGAAGAATATTTAAATGGAAAATTTGGTACTGCCCAAGAAGTTGGACCATATCGTGCTTCTATTTTCTACGCTATTGATCGTTATGTTGCAGCTCCAAAAATAAAACAGTGGCTAAATGAAGGAAAAATTGTTATTGCCAATCGCTATGTTGCTTCTAATATGGGACATCAAGGAGGAAAAATAAAAAATCAAATAGAAAGAAAAAAATATTTTGATTGGAACTACGATCTTGAATATAATATTTTTCAAATTCCTAAACCTGATGTCAATTTAATTCTTCATGTCACCCCAGAAATTTCTCAAAAATTAGTAGATCAAAAAGAAGCGCGAGAATACCTTCATGGTAAAAAACGAGATATTCATGAAGATGATCTTAAACACTTAGCTGACGCTGAAAAAGCTTATTTAAATATTGCCAAATTATACCCTGAATTTAAAATTATTGAGTGTGTAGAAAATAACAATATTATGCAAAAAGAGAAAATTCATGCTATAATATGGAAAGAAGTAAAAAAATATTTAAATAATTAACTCAAAAATTATAAATTATTAAACATATGTTAATTTCTGCTACTAATTTAATTAAAGCAACCATTAAACTATATCGAGAAAATTTCAAAACTATTTCTCCTTATTTATTAATGTTATTTGCTGTTACAGGATTATTAACCATAATCAAACCATTATTAGGATCTTTGGCTTCTACTATTCTACTTTATGGATACAGTTTATATACTTTATTATATTTTGCTTTAATTGTTGTTTCAATAATTATAACCATGTGGATTTCTATCAACTTAGTAAGAGCAATAGTAAAAATCTATCATAAAGAAAAACCACCTGAACTAAAAACTGAATTACGACAAACTAAACATTTAATAATTCCTGCATTTTTAATTTCTTTTTTAGTTGGCTTAATCGTTATTTTAGGCACTTTAATCTTAATAATTCCTGGTATCTTTTTAGGAGTTTTATTAACATTTTCTTATTATTCTGTTATTATTGATGAACATAAAGTTTTTCAATCTTTAAGTACAAGTTGTAATTTAGTTAAACATCGTTGGTGGGCAACATTTTGGCGTTTATTTTTACCTGCTTTATTTTTTACTATTATTCTTTTAATAATCCAGTGGATAATAG
>JAAZJX010000006.1 GCA_012800155.1 Candidatus Magasanikiibacteriota bacterium | reverse complement strand
TATACTAAGGCAGATGGAAAGTTAGTTAAAGTTCTTGCATGGTATGATAATGAATGGGCATATTCATTAAGAATGGTAGAGTTGGCAAAAATTATTGGTTAATAGTTAGATAATAATTTCCCCTATGGCATGGGGATTTTTTTATTAAGATTAGTTCCTTATAGTTCTTTATCGTAATTAAGTTTAACAATTAAAAATATGAAAAAGAAAAACATTTATATATTAGCAAATAAAATTAGAATATTTTTACCGAAAATTCTGAAAACTAATTTGGACTCGGCGGGGACATACTATTTGAAATAAATTACTTCGCATCGGCTTTATTCTCTCGTCCACAAGAAGATTCTGGAAAGGAATGCGGGCAGGTTTTTGGGTCTTTCCTTTTTGTTTACAATTTTTTTACTAATTGAAAACTGGCACGTCATCGTTATTTTATTGTTGTTAACAAATCAATATTATAATTTTTCATTTTATCTTGATTTGTTGTTTTGTATAAAATGTTATCAACGTTTTTCAAATACACCTCATTGTTTGAATAATCAGATAATTTAATATCATCTTTTATAATTTCTAAAATTATATTTCTGTTTTTGTTTTGTGTTATTTTTGCATGACTGAATGCGTCAATATATACCATGTTTTCCCATCTATCTAACATTTTAAAATGATGTATATTTTCAGACCAAGCCAGTGGAACAACATGATGTAATTCAAAGCCACTGGTTTTTGAAACACCGTGATTAACAAAATATTGGTATTTTTCATTCAACGATCTATCAAGACGAGTATCTGTATTAGTAAAACAATTTTGTCCTTTCTTAAGAACTAACTGCTCGCCCCTACGCTCAAAATAAACAGTTTGATTTAACAAATAAAATACCTGTTCCGCTTTATTATGCCAATTATGAAAATCTCTTTTGTTTATTTTAGTACCATTATAATTTTTTGGCTTCATTTCATTCTTTAATGTTTCTATAACCGACTTTCTTTGTATTGGAGTTAATGTTCTATATGCTTTTATTAAATCAATTGCTTGATCAATATTTATATTAAAGCTCGTTTCCGTATTAATCGCAGAAACAAAGAACATATATTCGTAAATACTTATTTTTTCTATTCCGTATTCTTTATCTCTCAAAATATCTAACAAAGTGTCAATATAACCGCCAAGCAGAGTATCTATACCTTTAGAAAAAATAAAATACTTATCTAATATATTTTTGGCATTTATAAGTTTTAATCCTTGATTGCTTATTGAAACATATTTAACACTATGTTGAGAAAATGGATCAATAGGATTCTTATTTTTGTCATATCTTTCAATAAATCCCATTCTGTGGATATCAACAAATAAGTTTTTTCTCATTGCATCTTGTGTGCCAATTCCAGCTTTTTGTTTTGCTTCATCGCAAAATTGAGCATAGATAAATTCTTCAGGGGTGTTTTGTGGTCGTTTTGAAATGTCAGTTGTTCGAATAGTCATCATTGCCTGATTTGGTGAATGTTTATCAAGCAAAGTTAAAATATCTATGATTTGATTCATAACATATCTGTTATGTTGAGAAGAACGAGAACCTCGATATTTTTCGCTTCTTATTCTAGAGTCGATAAACTCTAATGCTTTATTCCCATGACTTATATTACTAATTGCCATATAATTTCAAATTTTTTTTTGCTAATTTAACATAATTCTTGTCTTTATCCGAACATAAAAAATTTCTTCCCAGCTTCTTAGCGGCGACAGCTGTTGTTCCGCTTCCTACAAAACAATCTAGAACTAAATCACCCTCTTTTGAACTCGCCTTTATTATTCTTTCAACAAGATCTAAAGGTTTTGGCGTAATATGTCCCATTTTTTGAACTTTTCCATTGATTTTTCTTTTATGTCTCTCGCTCGTAATATGCCAAACATCTCCACAAAATTTACCTTGTGGGTTTGGAAACCACCTTTTACCATTTTTTAATATTCCTTTTTTGCTCGCGTGTTGAATTCTGTCAGTAGATTCATAGGGAATCCTAATATCATTATAATTAAAAATATGTTTATCTGATTTTGTAAAAAATAAAATAGTTTCTTGACCGTTGCTATATTTTCTCTTAGAATATCCAAGACCATCTCTTTTATCCCAAGTTATCCAATTCTGAAAAATCATTTTTTTCGAAATTAAATATTGCAAAATGAAAGCCGAATTAAAAGGAGTATTAAAAATATATAAACTACCATTAGTTTTTAATTTTGGCAAAAGTGAATCAATCCACTTAAAAGTGAAGCTCAAAAATTCTTCTTGTGATTCAAAAGTGTCCCAATCAGCTTTTTTCATATTGTATGGCGGATCAATAATCGCAAGAGAAACCGAGCCATCGACGACTTGACTTAAAAAATCAAAGCAATCCAAATTGTAAATTTTATTAGGATTAATCATAGTTTTTAAATTCGTCTAAGATTTTAATCATTGGTTCAAGATCAGGAACTGTTTTAGTGTATGCAGGGTTGGGCATCCAATCTGCGAGCTGTGGTAATCCAACTGAATAACCTGCAAGACATGCGTTTTTTTCATCGCTCAACAAAAATACTTGCACGTAATAGTCGGCATTAGATACTTGATTTTTGTCAACAAATAAGTTAAGCGGCCTACCATTTAATTTTAATCCTTTAAATATTTGATTAATGGATACTTTATTGTTTTCATATGTTTTTATGTCTATAGTTTTATCTTTCACTTTAAATTCAAAACCATTATCAAATTTACCAATTACAATACTATAAGAGAAACAAACCTTTTTATGTAATATAATCCATCTTTCTTCTGGCTTAAATGCACCATATTGTTGATCGAGATAATTAAAAATATATTCCAAAAATACAAGTTCGCCTAAAATACCCGTAATTATTTTATTTATATGTGTTTCTTTTTCATAGCTACCATAACCAATCCGTGGATATTCGAATAAATATCTTTTTTCGGCTACATATCTTGCCGTATTTCTCATTTCGTCTGTTATTGGCAATATTATTAAATCTTTTTTTTCCAATGGCATAGTTTCAGCTGAATAATTTTTTTATAACTTTTTGAAATTTCGTATCCAACGAAATTTCTTTTTAATTCTTGAGCAACTTTTAGTGTTGTTCCAGAACCAGCAAAAGGATCAAGAACGACATCACCAACATATGTAAACAACTTCACACAACGTCTAACTATCTCCTCTGGCATAATGGCAGAGTGTTCGCCAAACGCCAAGTCTCCTTTCCCAGGGATTGGAATATTCCAAATTTGTTTTGTAAATTCAATCCACTCTTTTTGTGTTAGTTTGCTTTCTTCTTTTATTTTTTTTGGTAACTTGTTTTCTGGTAATCCGTTCTTAACATAAACAGTTATAAATTCGATTGTGTTTTGTGCGTAAAAATTTCTTGGATAAGGATAACTACCAAACATCAATTTTTTACTAGGATTTGTTCTATTCCAAATATAAAGATCCATAAGGAAAAGATTAGTTTTTGTTAAAATGGAATTTTCAATATCGCTGTTTATATCAAAAATATGTCTATTGTAATGTGTTGTTAAATTTTTTTTCAACATTGGCATTAACGGAGTATTAATTATTAATTTCCCGTTTGGTTTTAGCACTCTTTCGCACTCTTTCCAAACAATGGCCATTTCGTCAATGTATTTTTTATAATTTGAAATATCGCCAATTTGCCCTTTTTTCTTTTCGGTTTTTTTATTTTTTTGATGTCCGTCAAGCGAATAATCTTTTATATTAAAATATGGTGGACTTGTAACGATTAATTGAACAGAATTGTCGGGCAATTCTGTCATTTTTCTTGCATCTTTAAAATATACTTTGTTTATAAAATCCATAAAATCTACTTTATTAAATCATTAGTGCTAATCCCTAATGCCTTGGCTATTTTTGAACAATATCAATTGTTGATTTTGTATTTTTCCTGATTCAATTTTAACAATTGTGAATTGAGGAATATCAGCTCTTTTGACAGTCTATCTCGGGACAATTTTCTCTCCTTTCTGCGTCTTTTTTATATTATTGGAAAAATTTGTAATTGCTTTGGTCATTGTGATACAATAGTATCTCTAATATAATATTGATAGCTAGTTATTATTTGGAAAATATTTATAATGCTATTATAGCAAGTTTTAACAAAATGAGCAATAAAATTTAGGAAGTTTCTTGGTGCTATCCATGAATGAGTTGGATTGGTTTAAAGCAACATTTTTTGATTTCTCTGAATTTAAAACTTAGCGGAAAAATAGTTCAATTATCTAATAGCTGATTATAATAGAAACTTTATTTAATTAGATATAGTTCATTAGAAGGATATAATATTGACAGCATTACAAACGATGAGCCAGGAAATGGATTAATATTAGAAGTTCCAATAGGGGAAAGAACTCCATTTTTTTCAATTGGTCAATCAGGAATATATTTTTCTTGTTATGACAAGTTTAAATCATTGACTTACTAAACAGAAAAACCACCTTCGGGTGGTTTTTTGTGCCTTAACAAGTCCATAAGCCGAATTCTGTTTTATGTAATCATCTATCTGGCATAAGAATTACTTCTTAGCTCAAGCGAACTACTTTTCT
>JAAZJX010000031.1 GCA_012800155.1 Candidatus Magasanikiibacteriota bacterium | reverse complement strand
GACTTTTGACTTTCTGACTTCCATCTTCACTCAATCCATCCTCTCCTCGTCTTAAACCGATAAGCAAAAGCCAAGAATAATGGAATAATAAACCAAATTATCATAGCAATCAAATTCATAAATAACCAATAAACTACATTACCAAATTTAACTTTTAATGTTTCAGGAAAAAAATACAAAATTGTCGTAAAAAACAAACCAACAATTGCTTTTCGATAAATTAAGGATGTAATAAATTTTGTTGGAGAAGTTTTTTTAGAAAACCAATTAAAATTACTAAAAGATAAAATAATAAATAAAACAATACACAAAATAGCAAACACTCCAGCTCTAATATAAGGATGAATAGATAACCAATTTAAAATAGTTGGACTAAATATTGGTACTATTACTAATAATAAAAAAGCAGTATAAACTGAAATTAAACTGATAAACAGTTTTTCTTTTTTTATGAAAAACAAATGCAATAAAACTGCTATAATGTATAAAAATAAAACAAACGCACCAAGAGTAGGAAAAAGAGAAATGAAAGACATAAATAAAATACTTAATTCTAAATATTTAATAACTAATAAAATTAACCTCTCAAATTTTATTTATATTTTATTAGAAATTAAAACTAAATATTATAAATTAAATTACTTATTAAGTATATATTATTCTAATTCTTTCTGCAATTCTTCTATAAGTTTTTTTGCTCCTCGGCTTACTTTCTTTGGAACTTCCACAATCACTTTTACATAATGATCTCCTCTATCAGAACTACGCAAACCTGGCACACCAAAACCTTTCAAACGAATATGTTGATGAGATTGTACACCTTCTGGAATAGTAAGTTTTTTCTTTCCCTCCAAAGTATCAATTTCAATTTTATCACCCAATACTGCTTGAGGATAAGAAATAACCACTTCAGAAAAAATATTTCTACCTTCGCGTTCAAAACGCTTATCTTCTTTTACATGAATTTTAACATAAAGATCTCCTGCTGTACCAATTGAACCAGCTGAATCACCTTTTCCAGCTAATCTAATTGTTTCACCATCATCAATTCCCGCTGGAATCTTAATTTTATAATTAGATTGATTTCTAACAATTCCATCTCCACCACAATTCTTACAATTTTTCTCAGGAATCTTTCCTTTTCCTCCACATTTCGGACAAGTAGCAATCGTTTGCATAGCTCCTAAAATAGTTTGTTGTACTCTCCTTACTTGACCTTGACCATTACATCCTTGACAATGATTCATTTTACTACCCGGTTCTACTCCAGTACCACGACAAACATCACAACTATTTTTCTTTACTAAATTAATTTCTTTCTCAGTACCAAAAACAGCTTCTTCAAATTTTAATTCAATATCAACTTGAATATCATTACCGCGTACTCTACCCGCTCGACTATTAGATGAACTTCCTCCAAAACCAAATAAATCTCCAAAAATATCCCCCATATCAAAACCACCAAAATTAACACCTTGAAAACCACCGCCTCTAGCTGCTCGCATAAAATCATCCCAACCCATTCCACCGCCAAACCCACCTTGTTGTTCAAAATCAGAACCAAACTGATCATATCTTGCTCTTTTATTTTTATCGCCCAAAACTTGAAAAGCTTCATTTACTTCTTTAAATTTCGTCTCATCACCACTTTTTTTATCTGGATGATACTTATGAGCTAATTTACGAAAAGCTTTTTTAATTTCTTCAGTAGAAGCATTTTTATCCACTCCTAATATTTTATAATAATCTTTAGACATAATTTAATAAATTTATTAAGTAATAAGCAGATTGAGAAATTTCCTTCAATCTGCTTACAAACTCAATATTTATTTTTATTTTTCATCTATCACTTCACCTTCAATTGGATCATCATCTTTTTTACTTTTATCATTCTTGTTTTCCTCTTTTTTTTCATTTTCAGCTTGTTTATCCTCCGAAGTTTTAGCGGAAGCAGACTCAGCTTGATACATTTTTTGTCCAACAACTTGAGCTGCTTTGGATAATTCTTCTGAAGTTTTCTTAATCGCTTCTATATCATCTTTATCTTTAGTTTCTTTAGCAATTTTCAAAGCTTCTTCTACATTTTTCTTTTCTTCATCAGTAATAGAAATTTTCTTCTCCTCTACATCTTTCATCATTTTTTCAGTAGTATAAATCATAGTGTCAGCCATATTACGAACTTCAATCAATTCTCTCTTCTTTTTATCTTCCTCAGCATGAGCTTCAGCATCTTTTTTCATTTGTTCAATTTCTTCTTTACTAAGTCCAGAAGAAGCCTCAATACGAATTGACTGTTCTTTATTAGTAGCTTTATCTTTAGCTTTTACATTAACAATACCATTAGCATCTATATCAAAAGTAACTTCAATTTGAGGAACACCTCGTGGAGCTGGTGGTATACCATCTAACATGAATCTACCTAAAGTTTTATTATCTGATGCCATTGGACGATCACCTTGTAAAACATTAATTTCTACACTTGGTTGATTATCAGCCGCAGTAGAAAATATCTGTGATTTACTAGTTGGAATAGTAGTATTACGTTCAATTAAAGGAGTCATAATTCCACCCATAGTTTCTAAACCAAGAGAAAGTGGAGTTACATCCAAAAGTAAAATATCCTTACCTAAATCACCTTGTAATTGTCCACCTTGAATTGCAGCTCCAATCGCTACTACTTCATCTGGATTAACTGATACATTTGGTTTTTTACCAAAAAATTCTTCTACTTTTTTTAATACAAGTGGCATACGAGTCATACCACCAACCATTACTACTTCATCAATATCTGAAACTGAAAAACCAGAATCAGCTAAAGCTTTTTTTACTGGTTCCAAAGTTTTTTCTACCAAATCACCAACTAATTCTTCCAATTTGGCGCGAGAAAATTTCATATTCAAATGTTTTGGACCATCAGCTGTAGAAGTAATAAAAGGTTCATTAATTTCTACTTCTGGAGTGCTAGAAAGTTCAATTTTAGCTTTTTCAGCCGCATCGCGAACCCGTTGAAGTGATAAAGGATCTTTACTTAAATCTACACCTTCAGTACGCTTAAATTCATCTAAAATCCATTCTAAAATTTTTTGATCAAAATCATCACCACCAAGATGAGTATCGCCATTAGTTGCTTTAACTTCTACAGTGGATTGATCTTCAGCTACATCATGACCAATTTCCAAAATAGAAATATCAAAAGTACCACCACCAAGATCATAAACTGCAATTTGTTGATCTTTAATTTTATCAAAACCATAAGCAAAAGCGGCAGCCGTTGGTTCATTAATAATTCTACTTACTTTCAAACCAGCAATTTCACCAGCATCCTTTGTAGCTTGTC
>JAAZJX010000030.1 GCA_012800155.1 Candidatus Magasanikiibacteriota bacterium | reverse complement strand
TTAAAAAAATAATTTTAGTTTCTTTTGGTTGTTTTTTAGGAACTTTATCAATTTTATTAGTTTTTAATAATTCGGGATTGGGTATCTTTTTATTTATATTATTATTTATATTATTAGCTTGCGTGGGTATTATTATTTCTTTTATTTCTATATATGCAGCTTGTTTTATTGTGATCAAAGATTATAAACTATTTAAATCTATTTCTTCAGCTTGGAAATTATTTACAAAACATTGGATAGTATCATTAGAAGTTGGTTTGATTGTGATGTTGTTAAATATAGTTTTGGCAGTAGTTTCTATAGCTGGTTTATTTTTAATTTTATTTCCTTCATTATTATTTTGGTTAGGAGCAGTTTTATTATACAATCCTTTGTTAATTTTTATCGGCACTTTAATTGGATTAGTCTTGTTCATTCTTTTTATATTTTTAATCGTCTCAGTTTTTTCAGTATTTAATATTTCTATTTGGACATATTTATTTACCAAAATGCATCGTGAAGGTATAGTAAGTAGAATTGTTCAATTTTTGACTAGATAATTATGAGTAGCAATTTGCCGACAATTGATGATTTGTTGAAAAAAAATCAAAAACAGGAAGATGTTACTGCTGATGCTAAACAGCGTATTGCTTCGGCTTTGAATATTTCTAGTTCTGAAGTTCAAGAAAAATTTAAAAAGAAAATAAATGAAGTAAATTTGAAAGAAAAAGAATATGAGACAATGAAATTGGCTCAAAGGTTACATTTACCTCATATTGATTTAGATAAATTTCCTATTAGTCATGAAGCTTTGAAACAAATACCACGAACAGAAGCTCAGAGATTGAAAACTGTTTGTTTTTTTTATGATCAGGATGAGATTAGAATAGGAGCAATGAATCCTGTTAATGCAGAAGTTTTAGATTTACTGGAACAATTACAAGATAAAAATCAAGCTGAAGGCGGACTTTATGTTATCTCAGAAAATAGTTTTAATAGAGTAATGAGATTGTATGATAATCTTCCTGAAGTAAAACCAATTACCAAAGATGTTAATATTAGTGTAGAAGATTTAGATGAAGTGGCTAGCATAATTACTGATCTCAATTCTTTTCAAGAATTATTAAAAAAAAGAAGTACTAGTGATATTTTAACTTTATTTTTAGGAGCAGCTTTAAAATTAGATGCTTCAGATATACATGTGGAAGCTGAAAAAGATCAGATTACTATTAGATTTCGTTTAGATGGTATTTTACATGATGCTGCAGAGATACCACGCAGTGCTTATGAAAGACTTATTTCTCGTATAAAATTAGTAGCTTCTCTAAAAATTAATGTTACAGACAAACCACAAGATGGTCGTTTTACTATGAGATTGCCAGATGGTGATGTTGATTTGCGTGTTTCAACTATGCCTACAGTTTTTGGTGAAAGTGTGGTAATGCGTTTATTGCATCAATCAAGAGAAGGTCTAGATTTAGATAGTATGGGACTCAAAGGAGCTGCTTATGCAAAATTGCGACAAGAAATTGAAAGACCAAGTGGTATGGTTATTACTACTGGTCCAACTGGTTCTGGTAAAACTACAACCATGTATGCGATCATGAAAATAATTAATAAACCAGGAGTAAAAATAATTACTTTGGAAGATCCAGTTGAATATAGAATGGAAGGGATTAATCAAAGTCAAGTAGATTTTAGTAAAGGTTATGATTTTGCTAAAGGTTTGAAATCTATTTTACGCCAAGATCCAGATATTGCTATGGTTGGAGAAATTCGTGATTTAGAAACTGCGGAGACTGCTATACAAGCAGCTTTGACTGGTCATTTGATTTTGTCTACTATTCATACCAATAATGCTGCAGGAGTAATTCCAAGATTTTTATCTATGGGAGTAAAACCTTTTCTTTTGGCTCCAGCTTTGAATGCTGTAATTGGTCAGCGTTTAGTTAGAAGAATTTGTCCTCATTGTATTGAAGAAGAAGAATTAGATATTCGTACTTTAGAAAAAGTTGGTAAAGCAATTGAAAATATGTCAGAAGAAGTTAAAAAAAGTTTAGATATAGAAAATTTTAAATTTTATAAAGGTAAAGGTTGTAAAGAATGTAGTGGAATTGGTTATAAAGGCAGAATTGGTATTTTTGAAATATTTTCTATAACTCCAGAGATTGAAAAGATGATTTTAGGAGGTAGAACTTCTGAATATGATATTCAACAAGCTGCTATCAATAATGGTATGGTAACAATGGTTCAAGATGGTATTATCAAAGCTTTAGAAAAATTAACTACACTTGAAGAAGTGTTCCGAGTAGCAGAATAAAATTTCTAAATTATTTTTTAAATTCTTAAATTATTTTTTATATGACTTCTTATAGAAAAGAAACCAATGGTCAAGCAGATCAGCCAGTACGCTTTTATAAATATGTGGCTTTGACATTTTTGGTATTAACAATAGTTTTGTTGGGAATAATTATTTTTATGTCTTCTAAAAGAGCAACAATTACTGTTATTACTCGATCTAATGCTTTGGAAGTAAATGAAGCAATTATGGTTGGTGAAGAGGGAGTAAAAGGTGAAATTAAAACTGAAGATATAGAACTGACTGTAGATTTTAAACCAACTGAAGTAAAAGAAGAACAATCAATTGCTAGTGGTTGGGTAACTTTATATAATAAAAGTAATAATAATCAGCCATTGGTAGCTACGACCAGATTATTGACTAGTGAAGGTGTTTTATTTCGTTTAAAAGATAGAGTAAATGTGCCAGCGGGAGGAGAAATTGAAGTTGAAGTTTATGCTGATCAAAGTGGTATTGCTAGTGAAATTGGTCCTTCACAGTTTACTATTCCTGGTTTGCGTACAGATTTACAAAAATTGATTTATGCTGTTAGTAAAGAAAGTATGAAAGGTGGGATAAAGAAAACGGGTGTGCTTAGTGTTGATGATTGGAGTAGAGCTCAGCAGGAAATGCAAGAAAAATTAAAAGTTTTTGGTAAAGAAAAATTTTCTACTACTACCGAAGGTTATGCGGTAGTTTATGGATTGACTGATTTTGAAATGACTAGTGAAGCAAAAGTTGGTGATGAGTTGGAATCATTTAAGGCAACAGGTAAGGCAAAATTAGTTTTAATATATTATGATATTGAAGAAGTAAAGAAAAAACTAAAAGAAGAATTAAATAAACGCCTTATTGGTGAAGATGAATTAATTTCTTCTGGTGATAATAATATGACAGTTTCTCTTGGTAATTTTGATTTAGAAAATTCCAAAGCAGAATTAATTGTTTATTGTAATGGATTAGTTTCTCTTAGTCCAGAGAGTCCACAGATTGGTAAAGAAATGTTTTTTGGTAAAAATAAAGATGAAGTTAGACGATATTTATTATCTTTGGATCATGTTCAAGGAGTAGAAATTAAATTTAGTCCAGCTTGGATGAGAACTGTACCTCATGTACATGATCATGTAACAGTAGTAGTAAAGAATGTGGAATAAGTTTAAAAGTTTTAAGTTATAAAGTTTATAAAATTTTAAAATTTATCTTAGTTTAAAAGCGATGAGTAATTGAAAGCACGATTTGACAGAATTATTATTATATTATAAAGTATTGTTAGACGATTGATATGGCTACCAACCATATTTCTTCAAAAGAATTCTAATTTTTAGGACTAAGTCTAAATAAAAGAGTTAAATATTCGGGTGGAACCGTCCTTTGTCCTTTTTGGGACTACGGATGACAAGCCGTTTAAAGTTTGCCATTAAACCAAGGACCCCGATACCATTTATTTGGTGTTGGGGTTTTTATTTTTAATAATATGAAAGGACCAATTTTGAAAAATAAAAGAATTACTTTGCGTCCACTTAAATTGTCTGATGCTACTTCTTTTTATCAATGGATGAATGATAAAGAAGTGATAAAATATTTACTTTCACAGTCAGGTATAAAATTAGCAGAGCAAATTAAATGGATAAGATCTCAAGCTCAAAATAAAAATAAAATTATTTGGGCGATAGAGAATGAAGAAGGTAATTTAATTGGAAATACTTGTTTGAAATTGAATGTTAAAAATAAGTTTGCCAATTTAGGAATAATGATTGGTGAAAAGAAACAGTGGGGAAAAGGTTATGCTGGTGAAGTTTTAGAATTATTAAAAAATTATGTTTTTCAAAAATTGAAATATAATCGTTTGGAATTGGAATATAAAATAGATAATAAAAAAGCTGAGAAAGCTTATTTAAAAGCTGGTTTTAAAAAAGAAGGTATTAAAAGAAAAAATTATTTTAATTTAATCACTAAGAAATATGATGATACTGGTTTTATGAGTATTTTAAAAGAAGAATATTTTAAATAATAAATAATATAATAATTATAAATAATAAATATATGAACAAAGAACAAAGAAAATCACTTGATGAAGCTCAAATGAAATTAGAAATAATGCGTCATTCTTGCGCGCATTTAGTTGCTGCTGCTATTCAAGCTTTATATCCTGAAGCTAAGTTTGGTGTTGGTCCTGTTGTAGAAAATGGTTTTTATTATGATGTAGAATTTCCTGAAACAATTAATGAAGAAGCTTTGCAAGAAATTGAAAAGAAAGCTAAACATTTAGTAAAACAAAATTTAAAATTTGAAAGAATAGAAATGAGTATTGATGAGGCGATTAAATTTTTTTCTGATAAAAATCAGACTTATAAAGTTTTATTATTAAATGATTTAAAAGAACGCGGTACTACCAAAATGTCAACTGAAGAATTACAACATTTTGGAGAATCAGTCAAAAATGTTTCTCTTTATAAAACTGGTGAATTTGTAGATTTATGTCGTGGTCCACATATTGAAACTAGTAAAGAAATAGGAGCTTTTAAATTAACTAAATTAGCTGGAGCTTATTGGCGTGGTGATGAAAAAAATTCTCAATTACAAAGAATTTATGGAGTTTGTTTTACTTCTGAAGAAGAATTGAATAATTATTTAAAAATGCTTGAAGAAATAGAAAAGAGAGATCATCGTAAATTAGGTAGAGATTTAGATATTTATAGTTTTGATGATGAGGTTGGTTCGGGTTTACCTTTATGGCATCCAAATGGTGTAATTTTGATTGAAGAAATAGAAAAATTAGCCAAAGAAAAAGAATATGAATTTGGTTATTGTAGAGTTCAAACTCCTCATATAGCCAAACAAGAATTATATTTGCGTTCTGGTCATTTACCTTATTATAAAGATAGTATGTTTCCACCTATGGAAATGGATAAAGAAATTTATTATCTTAAAGCAATGAATTGTCCTCATCATCATAAAATTTTTAGTAGTAAAAAAAGAAGTTATCGTGAGTTACCAATTCGTTATGCAGAATATGGACACTGTTATCGTTATGAAGATTCGGGTGCTTTGTTTGGTTTGATGCGAGTTCGATCATTATCAATGAATGATGCGCATATTTATTGCACAGAAGAACAGTTTGAAGAAGAATTTATAAAAGTTTTAGATTTATATAAATTTTATTTTGAACTTTTTGGTATTACTAAATATCAAATGCGTTTGTCCAAACATGCTGAAGAAGGTTTAGGTAAAAAATATGTAGATAATGAAAGATTGTGGCTCAAGACTGAAGAACAAGTTAGAAATGCTTTAATTAAATCTGGCTTGCCATTTGTAGAAGTAGAAAATGAAGCAGCTTTTTATGGACCTAAGATTGATGTGGAGATTTGGTCAGTAATTGGTAGAGAATTTACTTTGGCTACCAATCAATTAGATTTTGCTGTACCAGAAAGATTTAATCTTACTTATATTGATAAAGATGGTACAGAAAAAACTCCTATATGTATTCATCGAGCTCCACTTTCTACACATGAACGCTTAATTGGTTTTTTGTTAGAACATTATGCTGGTGCTTTTCCTATTTGGTTATCACCAGTTCAAGTGCAATTTGTGCCAGTTTCAGAAAAACATGTTAGTGGGACAAGGGAATTAGAAAATGAATTTAAGAATTTAAAAATTAGAACTGTAGTAGATGATGCAGATGAAACAGTAGGCAAAAAAGTGAAAAAAGCTGTTACTCAAAAAATTCCTTATATTGTAGTAGTAGGAGATAATGAATTAAATGGAGAAGATTGGACAATTCGTGTTCGAGGTCAGGAAGAACAATTAAAAATGAGTAAAAATGATTTCTTAGAAAAAATTACCAAAGAAATTGCAGAAAGAATATAAATAAAAAAACACTCTCAATATTGAGAGTGTTTTTAAGAAAATTATTT
>JAAZJX010000029.1 GCA_012800155.1 Candidatus Magasanikiibacteriota bacterium | reverse complement strand
TTCTACATAAATAAATATACAAACCACCGGACTAAAGTCCGGTGGTTTTTTACTTTTCTTTTTAATAAAACATTATTCATTTAAATTTATTCTATTTTTTTAATCTATATTCTATTTGTTTTTTTAATTCTATTTTACTGGATTCCCGCTCTCCTCTTGTCATTCCCGCGACTATGTGTCGCTGAAGCTTTAGCGAAGGCGCAAGGCGGGAATCTATAAACAATGAAATTATTATACCGACCAACATCCCTCCGCCTTCAACGAGACAGGCAAGAGGGGAATAGTCTCTTCTGACTTTAGTGAAACAGGCAAGGGAGATAAAAGTGAAAAAAGTGAGTTGATTTAAAATTTGAAATTAAAAAAATAAAAAATCCTCTATTCTGTAGAGGATTTTAATTTAATAATTTTTGTAAACTAATCGTCTAGCACAATACCAAGCATTCCAATTACCATCTTTCATACGCTTGTTTATGGCCCATTCTGTGGCTTTTTTATAATCTAATTTATCAGCATTAGAAATATCTTTGTGTATAGAGTTTATTTGCCAAAGACCAAGATCTACTGTTTTATTTGCATTAACACCCATAGCATCAGGGTTCCATCTACTTTCACAATTAATAATAGTTTCAGCTATTTTGGTATCAAGACCAGCTTCAGCTACTCTATTTAAAACCCATTTTTTCATTTCGGTTGTTGGATCAATTGAATCTTCAATTTCGGTTAGAGAAGTTATAGTTTCTTGATTGACAGGACAAGTTTCTTCATCTATAATATTTTTTCTAGTTTCAGCTGTTACTACCTGAGGAAACATCATATTGAAAGAAAAAGCTATTACTGCTATGATGGCAATCAACTTGTAGGTAAATTTAGTATAAATTGTTTTTTTGTAATTCATATTTTGGTCATTCCAGATTTTATTAAAATAATATTCTCTGGGTTGACTTATTTGAATTTAAAATCCTGATTATATCTCAGGATTGGTCAACGCAATATTGTATCATAATGACGAGTTTTTGTCAATATGGTATAATAGATTAGTAAATTATTTTTTATATTTTTTTGGCTAAAATAAGGCAAATATGGACAAAAAACATATCAACAGGCGGGTGTACGGTTATATCAATAAAAATAATTCTAGAAAAGAAATTGGAGCAAATAAGACTAAATCTGATAAAAAAGGTTTTTTTAATTTTACTAATTCAAAAAACAATGATTTAGTTGATATTTTATTGAAAATAGGTATTTTTCCTTTTCAACTGATCTATTGGATATTAAGATTTTTGTGGAAATTGTGGCAAAAAAGACCAAAAATGAAAGCTAAAACTAAAAAAGAGTTTAGAAAAAAGTTAGGCTTTGTTATGTTGATGATATTGGTGTTTGGTTTTTTGGCTAGCACTATTACTGTAGCTTGGATTAGTAAAGATTTACCAGATCCAGATAGATTAACAGATAGAATTGTCAATCAAAGTACTAAAATTTTTGATAGAACAGGTGAACATGTTTTATACGAAGTTTATGCTGAACAAAAGAGAACTTTAGTAAATCTTGAAGATATACCTCAAAATTTAATAAATGGTGTGATTGCTACGGAAGATTCTAAATTTTATGAACATAAAGGAATAAGAATTTCTAGTTTTGTACGAGCAATTTTTTATGGTGTTTTTACTAATAAACAAATTGGAGGAACTTCAACTCTTACTCAGCAATTAGTAAAAAATGCTATTCTTAATAATGAAAGAACTTTTCTTCGTAAATTAAAAGAAGTTATTATTTCTATTCGTTTAGAACAAAAATATAGTAAAGAGCAAATTTTGAAAATTTATTTTAATGAGATTCCTTATGGCTCAACTAATTATGGTGTGCAGTCAGCAGCTCAAAGTTATTTTGGCAAAAATGTTTCAGATTTGAATCTTCAAGAATGCGCTACTTTGGCTGGTTTACCAAAAGCTCCTACTTCTTATCTTAATAATTCAGAAGCTTTGAAACAAAGAAGAAATTTTGTATTACGCCGAATGTTTGAAGAAGGTTATATTTCTGAAGAAGAAAAAAATAATGCTCAAGCCGAACCTTTGACTTTAGAAAAGAAATTTGGAGAAATGAAAGCCCCACATTTTGTTCTTTATGTAAAGCAAAAATTAGTAGATATGTTTGGTGAACAAAAGGTTGATACCGGTGGTTTGAAAGTAATTACTACTTTGGATTGGCAAAAACAACAATATGCAGAAGAAGCAATTAAAAATGTAGCAGAAAAAAGTTTTGAAATTGCTAATGCTAATAATGCTTCTTTAGTAGCTATCAATCCTAAAACTGGACAGGTTTTAGCAATGGTTGGTTCTAAAGATTTTTATGATAATGAAATTGATGGTCAATTTAATGTTGCTACTTTGGGACAAAGACAACCCGGTTCATCTTTTAAACCAATTATTTATGCGGCTGCTTTTGAAAAAGGTTATACACCAGAGACAATTCTTTGGGATGTTAATACTAATTTTGCAGTTTCTGGTAAACCTTATCAACCAAAAAATTATGATTTGAAAGAACGCGGTCCAATAACTATGCGACAAGCTTTACAGGGTTCTTTGAATATTTCAGCTGTTAAAACTTTATATTTAGTAGGTGAAGAAAAAGGAATTGAGTTTGCTAAGAGACTTGGTTATACAACTTTTGGTAGAGGAAATTTTGGATTATCTTTGGTTTTGGGTGGTGGTGAAGTAAAATTAATAGAACATACAGCTGCTTTTGGTGTTTTTGCTAATAATGGACAAAAAAATCCAACTGAAAGTATTTTGAAAGTGGAAGATCCTAATGGAGAAATATTATATCAATGGAAAAATAAAAAAGCAGAAAAAGTTTTAGATGAAAAAATTACTGCTATTATTTCTAATGTTTTGAGTGATGATGCTTCTCGGGCTTATGTTTTTGGTAGTGGAGGAGTTTTGACTTTACCGGATCGTCCAGTAGCAGCCAAAACTGGTACTACTAATTATTATGTGGATGCTTGGACAGTTGGTTATACACCTAGTTTAGTAGCAGGTGTTTGGGTTGGAAGAACAGATAATAAATCAATGCGTGATGGAGATGGTGGAAGTAAATTAGCAGCTCCAATTTGGAATTATTTTATGAAAAAATCTTTAGAAGGAACTAGTGTTGAACAATTTCCTGAATTACCAGAAGATGAAGTAAGTAAACCAATTTTAAATGGTTCAACTAGTGGATTAATTGCTGTAAAAATAAATAAATTAACGGGAAGAATAGCTACTTCTTCAACACCAAGTGAATATATTATAGAAAAAAATTATTTACCAGCTCATTCTATTCTTCATTATGTTAATAAAGATGATCCGAGAGGAGAAATTCCTAATAATCCAGCAGATGATCCACAGTATTCAATTTGGGAAGCTGCGATTCAAGATTGGATTAGTAGAAAAAAAATTGCTGATCCCAATTGGAATGTAGATTTTGGTGAACCACCAACTGAATATGATAATGAAGATTCATTACAGTTAGTTCCTCAATTAGAAATATTACAACCAACAGAAGGACAGCTTCTTACTTCAAGACAACTTAATATTAGAATTAATACTTCTGCGCCAAGAGGAGTAACAAAGGTAACTTATAGATTAGATAATCGCTATATTGGAGTAGTGAGGAATGCTCCTTTTAATTTAAATTATTATGCTCGTGATTTTGCTAATGGCGAACATACTTTGTTAGTTATAGTTGAAGATGATATTGGTAATAAAATAGAAAAACAAATAAAATTTTCTTTTGATGCTGAAGAAGAAAAGCCAGCGATTACTTGGTTAGAAAATAAGATGATTTTGAATCAAAAAGATTTCCCCAAAGTTTTATTTTTGAATCATTTTAGATTGGAAGAAATTCAAGAAGTAAAAATATATAAAGTTAATCATGAAAAAGAATTACTTAGTACAATAAATAATTTTACTAATTTATTTAACAATCAAATTACTTTTAATTGGAACAATACACCAAATCAAGGCAATTATCAGTTAAGAGCAGAAATAAAATTAAAAAATGGAGAAGTTTATGAAAGTAGTAGTATGAGTGTAGAAGTGAAATAAAAACAATTTAAAATTATAAGATAGAGTATAATTAAATAATATTTTAATAATTAAAAAAGTAATTAACTAAGAAATCATTTATAACTTTTTTAGTTCTTGAATGTTTATTTAAAATTTAATTTTTAGTTTAAAATAATTAACAGTTAAATAAAAGACAAAAATAAAATTTTGTGTTATAATCAAAGAAATTAATTTTTTATTTTTTTAAGGAGGTATGAAAATAAATAAGTATTTTTTAATAGCACCCGGATTATTAATATTATTGGGTGTTTTTTTATTATTTAATTTTACTTTTTCTAGTGATGAAGGAATAGTTTTTTCAGAAATTTGTCCGCGTAATTGCGCTACTAAAGAAAGACAATGGATAGAAATTTTCAATAATAGTGCAGATACGATTGATATAACAGGTTGGAATTTGTTTATTGAAGGAGAATCATTACATAGAATAAATTTAACTAGCACCACAAATTCTTTTTTAATAGATCCTAATGAGTTTGCAGTGATTGTTTTTGATGAAAATAATTTTTTGTTAGATTATCCAGATTATTCAGGAAAAATTTTTGATAGCACTTGGACATATACATTATCTGGAACAGAGGATAAAAAAATTGGTTTGAAAAATAAATCAGGAGATTTTGTTGGTTTGGGTATGCCTTTTGCTTTTTCAGCAGTTTCTTCCTCTTCTCTAGAAAGAATTGATTTTAATTTATTAGAAAATGAACCTTTGGCATGGATAGAAAATATTTCTTCTCCTACTCCAGGTCAAAGTAATTTTTGTTTGTTAAATAATTGTTTACCTAATGAACTACCTGAAGCTAAAATAATTATTAATAAAGATAGTTTTGTTATTCCTACTCAAGAAATGATTTATTTTGATGGTAGTGGATCCACAGATTCTGATGGTGAAATTATTTCTTATTCTTGGACTGTGAACGGTACTTTGGTTAGTACTAGTTCTAGTTTTTATTATACTTTTATTTCAGTAAATTCTTTTTTAATTGAATTGACGGTTGTAGATAATGTTGGTGGTGTAGGAAAAACAAATATTACAATTGTTACTACTGGAAACAATCAAGAAGAAGAAATAAAAGATTTATTGATTAATGAATTTTTAATTGATCCTTTAGAAGGCAGTGAATGGGTAGAGATTTATAATAATTCTAGTTCTTCAATAGATTTATCTAATTGGAGTTTATTTGATGGAGTAAGTAAGATTGGATTTTCTACTAGTACAATTGAAGCAGGAAGTTATTTTATTTGGGAATTTAATAATAAATTAAATAATACTGGTGGTGATATTGTAATTTTGAAGAATAATGAAAATATTGTAGATAGTGTTTGTTATGGAAATTATACAGAAAATTGTTTATCTTCGTTTGAAGGTATACCTAAAAAAGGAAATTCTTTAGCAAGAGATAAAAATATTTTTTATGAGACTACAACTTTGACTAAAGGTGATGTAAATATTATTACTTCACCAAATACTTCTTCTAGTGGTGGAGGAGGAAGTGGAGAAGTTATTTCCACTAAAGTTTTTATGATTGGTGAGATTGTAATTAATGAATTAGTTTCTGATCCTGGTGATGATGGAGTAGAATTTGTAGAATTATATAATAAAAGTAATGAAATTATAAATCTTAATGGAGCTTGGATAGAAGAAGGTAGTGAAGCTAAAACTTTTTTAATAGGCAATATTTCTCCTCAAGGTTTTGTGATAGTAGAAAAACCAAAAGGAAATTTGAATAATACTGGAGATATAGTAATTTTATATAATTCCAAAGGAGAAGAAATAGATCGAGTAACTTATGGAACTTATGATGATGGAAATTTAAATGATAATGCTCCTGTAGCCAAAGATCCTTTTTCTTTAGCAAGACGAGTAGATGGTCAAGATAGTGATTATGATTATTATGATTGGGTGTTGACTTCAGTTATTACTCCTGGGGCACAAAATAAAATTGTTAGTTTGAACGAAGAGGGAAAATTTTTAGAACAAGTTGTTGGTGATAGTAAAATTATTATTAATGAAATTTTTCCTAATCCTGTTGGTAGTGATGAAGAGAATGAATTTATTGAATTAAAAAATATTGGAGATATAGAAGTAGATTTGACTGGTTGGTTTTTATCAGATGCAACAAATAAAAAATATAAAATTACTCAAGGCAAAGTTTCTCCACAAGGTTTAATTATTTTCAAAAGAAAAATGACTAAAATTTCTCTTAATAATAGTGGCGAAGAAGAAGTAAAGTTGTATTCTCCGAACGGGACATTGGTTGATTCTGTGAAATATAGTGGAAGTGTTAAAGAAAATTTTTCTTATGCTAAAAAAGAGGGAGTATTTTTTTGGACTAGTGAACCAACACCAGAAAAAGAAAATATTATAAAAGGAGAAGCTTTGGCACCACTTATTTCTATTGAGGTTAAAACTTTAGTTACAGTAAATGAAAGTATTTTATTTGATGCTTCTGATACTGTTGATCCTGATAATGAAAAGTTAAATTTTGAATGGGATTTTGGTGATGGAAATAAAAAAACAGGAATTGTAGTAGAACACAAATTTTCTCAAGTTGGAGTTTATAATGTAGTTTTGACAGTTACGGATGAGAGTGGAAATAAAAGTATAAAAAAAGTAGTAATAACAGTGAAAAATTTAATTTTTGTTGCAGATGATTTTTCTAGAGATTTATTTCAAGTCATTTTATCTGAAGTAGTACCAAATCCAGTTGGTAGTGATGAAGCAGAATTTGTTGAACTTTATAATAAAGGTTTAGAGCCAGTAGATTTATCAGGTTTAAAATTAGATGATGAAGAAGGAGGATCAAAACCATATACTATACCTGAGGGTACCATAATAAATAGTGGTGAATATTTGGTTTTTCCTAGAACAGTAACAAAATTAGCTTTTAATAATATTACAGATAAAGTGCGTCTTTTAGATTCTAATAAAAATGTTTTATGGGAAGTATTATATGATGATGCTGTTGAGGGAGGAAGTTTTATTCAAGATGAAAATGAAAATTGGCAATGGAGTGGAACAATTACACCGGGTAAAGAAAATATTTTTTCTCCAATAAATTCTCCAAAAACTTCAAGAACTGTTAAAAGAACAAGTAGCAATAAAGTTGTAATTGAAACTACTTTAGGACAAATAAGAAATGAAGATTTGGGTGATTTAGTAAAAGTTTCAGGAATTGTGGCAGTTATGCCTGGTGTTTTAGGGACACAATTTTTTTATATTGTAGATGATAATCGAGGAGTGCAAATTTATATGAATAAAAAAGATTTTCCGGATTTTATAGTTGGAGATATGTTGGAAGTTACTGGTGAATTAGGTGAAATTTATGGTGAAACAAGAATAAAAGTAAAAAATAAAGATGATATTCAGAAAAAAGGTTTTGAAAAAATTCCAGTTGCTCGAGTAATAGAAATAGTTGAAGTAGGAGAAGCTAATGAAGGAAGTTTAGTAGAAGTTAGTGGTGAAGTAACAGAAATTAAAGGTTCATATTTATATCTTGATGATGGTACAGAGGAAGTGCAGATTTATTTTAAGACAGGAGCTAAGATTGATAAAAATATTTTTAAAGTAGGAGATCTTGTTAGTATTAAAGGTTTAGTTCATCAAACTAAAAGTGGTTATCAAATTTTACCTCGTTTTCAAATGGATTTAGAAAAAGTTGGAGTAGCTGAAGATTTTTTAGAAAGAGAAGAATTTATAAATAGTAGTGGAAGTGTTGCAGAAAAATATTTAACAGCTACCGCTGGAGGACTTACTTCTATTTTATTTGGTTTATTTTTAAAAAATAAAAAAACTCATATTTTAACAGGACTTAAAAAATTAAGTGGGTTTGGTTTGACTCTTATTAGAAGAAAGACGAAATAGTTTTAATATTTTATTTTTTATTCTTATTTACATGAGAATAAATTACAGCAGGAATTTAAAATAAATTTTGAATAGAAAATATTTAAAAATTGTATTTATAAACAAAAAAGAATATAAAGGTGTTATTTTAGAAATACACATCTTGTTAAGTTTAATAATTGACAAAAAAAAGGTAAACTGATATAATTTTCTCGTTATTTATTTTAAGGTATTAAATTCACCTTTATTAAAGTTTTGAATGGAAAAATTTAGTTGATAACTAATAATTAAATTAGGTGTTTTAATAAAAAATAACTTTACAGTAAAATCATGGGCCCTTAGCTTAGTTGGTAGAGCGTCTGCTTTGCACGCAGAAGGTCAGGAGTTCGAATCCCCTAGGGTCCACTAAGTTTCGTGTTAATTATAATTATCATAAAGTAATTTTAGTAGAGCTTTTAGAAATAATTAATAATAAAGTTGAATTTGTTTAGTATAATATAATAATAAGTAAATTTGTTTGAAATATTGTAGTAGAGAAGCCGAGGTAGCTCAGTGGTAGAGCAGAGGACTGAAAATCCTCGTGTCGGCAGTTCAATTCTGCCCCTCGGCACTTGATTGTACTAATTTTAGAACATGCTCAGTTGGTTACCTGCCCGACTGAATGACTTCAGTCGTTCGGGCGGGGAGCATCTGGTTTTAAAAATAAATTATCGGAGTGTAGCTCAGTTGGCTAGAGCATCTGGTTTGGGACCAGAGGGTCGAAGGTTCAAGTCCTTTCACTCCGACAAAACTTCCTTAAAAGGAAGTTTTTTGTATATTTTTTTCTAATAAAATTTAGATATTTAACTAAAGAAAAGTAATTTTGTTATTTATTATAATTTAGTTGGCTACCTGCCCGACTGAATGACTTCAGTCGTTCGGGCGGGGAGCATCTGGTTTGGGACCAGAGGGTCGAAGGTTCAAGTCCTTTCATTTTGATCAATCTAAACATTGTAAATTTTCAAATAATTTGCTCACTCGTTTGTTTAGTCTATTAGAAACTTAAGAGTGTTTTTTCGGACAGTGGCGGGATTGTAAGAAAAAGAGAAATCGTTTTTGTTATACCATTCGTGCGCATACAGCATTAAACTCTCTTGTAAAAAGCAATGAAAAGATGTATTTTAATAATAAGATTTCAATACAAGTATGGTACAAGAGAATAAAATAGGTAAGAATATAAAAAATTAAGACAAGTAAAAGCGCTTTTGCAAGATTGCTTATTAAAATTGATTATTGTTTTTTATAATTTCATAATTAAATTGGAAATAGATGATATTATCAACCCGATCATTAAAATATTATAAAAATTGTTAAAGTATTAAATGCTTCAGTTAATTTTTTGTTTAAATAAATTTATGAATTCATTTATCTCTAAAATACAGTATATTTTTGACAAAATATGTCTTTTTGTTATGAAATATAAATTCAAGCCAGAATGTTCTGGTGAGAACATTGACAATCAAAAATTTAAGGAGGATATAGAAATGAAAGAGTACAAATTGGAACAGTTTCTTCAAGATTCTGAAGCGGATCTTGGAACTGGATTGTTGGCAACCCGTGGCTTCGGTTTTTGCTTTACTTTAAAGCAATGTCATCGTTGGAGTAAAACCGAAGAGGGTAATTTGATTCTGCCATTTGGCGGGATTGGTGGTAAATTAGAACTGAATGAATTGCCGGGTGCTTCGTTACATCGAGAAGCGATTGAAGAAGTTGGGTCAGATGTGGATATTATATGTCATCGTGGTAATGCGACAATTTTGATGGATTCAGAGTCTATTGAAAAAATATCTCTTGCTACTGAATTGTCAAATGAGCCTCTGCCTATCATCATCTTTCGTAGTCCGCGCGCCGAAGCCGGTCGTAAACCGTTTACTAATGTTCTGATTTATACAGGAAAGTTTATTTCTAGCGAGATTAGGCCGATCGATGACCCTGCTCTGATTGAGTTGGATACAAATTTGCTTTTGCAATTAGCGGAAAAACCGATGTCAGTCAAAGAATTCAAAAAAGCAGGCGGAAAGATTACTTCAAGGATTGATTTACCTGACGATGGAATTCTTAAACCGATTGGCACGGCTATTGCCGCTGCCCGTTGCTTAAAAGCAGGGTTATTGACTTCCCAAATTTTAGACTGAAAAGGAGGAAAGATATGAAGATTATAAGGTTGGAAAATACTAACTTTGGCTTTTCTTCTTTGCGGAAAGATGAAGTTGATAAGTTGGTAGAATTTGATTCTGATAGTGGAGCATTGAAAGTTCATATCTTGCAATCTCCACAGCAAATTCCTTTCGGTTTGGTTCAATCTGATCTGATAGGACAGCTTATCGGACAGAAGTTGGATAATGAGGTGGTGCGGATTATTCATAATTCGCCAGTCCCAAATGCCTATTCGGCTCCTTTTAAGATTTATCTTGATATCACGCTGTTTTGTTCGTTTCAATGCCCGTTCTGTCTTTCTGGAGCAGGTAGTGGTCAGAGAGCATCTTTGCCTGTGATGTTGATTGAGAAGCTTGTGATAGAAATTCAGGAGTTAGGTGTGATGTATGTCAAAATTGGTGGTGGTGATCCTTTTCTTCATCCTGATTTTGAAACCATTATTAATTTGCTTCGTTCGGCTGGATGTTTTCTCACTATTAGCACTAACAGTGCATTGATAAAGCCACAGATAGTTGATCTGCTTGCTAAAGCTAAAGTACGCACTTCAGTTAGCATTGAAGGTATGGAAGTAGTCAACGACAGATTACGCGGCTCTGGTCATTTTCAAAAAGCACTTAATGTTCTTGAAACACTTAAGAAAGGTGGTGTTAATGTGCTTTTACGGACTACATTGTTGCGACAAAATTTGGACGATATTCCGAAGTTAGTAAATTTGGCTAGAAGCAGAGAAGTAAAAATTAAATTCTCTTATTGCCGTCCAGCTGGTAGGGCTGTGTATAATCAAACAATGCTAAGTCCCCAAGATTCTTCGCGTTATCTTAAGGTACTAAAATACCTTAATAGTCCGGAAGTGTTGCCACACATATTGATGGATGAAGGTATGATGTTTGTTCAGCCAGTTGAAATATTACAGAAACTCTTGCGTGGACGAATGTGTGGAGCGGCTAATCGATCTATGCACATTGATGCCAATGGTAAGGTAAGTCCCTGTATTTTTTTTGGTCCAACTTTTTCTTTTGGGGAAATCTACAAAGATGGAACCATTAGAGATTTTTGGCAAGGGAAAGTTGGTAATAAATTTCAAACTGTTCGTGCGATTCGTCAGCCTCGTGAATGCGATAGTTGCAGTCGTCTTTGTAAAAACGAATGTCCAGCTAGTCGCTTCTATTTCTGGGGCAACTATGATCAACAGGATCTTAACTGCCTTTATGAGGTAACGCGTAAAAGCGATAGTTTAACTGTTTGAGGTAGCGAGATATATTTCTTGCTACCTCCCCTTTTTCTGAAAAGGAGGAAAAATCATGAAACGAAAAATAGAGAGGTTTGTTATTATAACACCTCGCGCAGTCTCTCCAGCTGGAACTCCGCCACGCATTCATCCACCGTTAGGAGCTATTTCTGTTTTGGCGGAAGCCAAAAGAAATGGTTATGAGGTGTTTCTTTTTGATGCGGCGGCTGAAGGCTTAAAAAAAAGTATTCTTAATTCTTCTTACAATCCTGTAGAGATTGAGGAACTTGATGGAATTTTTTACTGGAAAACTGGACTGCGGATCGAGGAGATTGTAGCCGAAGTAATTAAGCTTGAGCCGGATGTAATCGGTATGAGTTGTTGCACAGTAGTTGATCGTGGTGAAGTAGCAAAAACAGCTACAGCCATAAAAAAGCACTGCCTGTAACGCCAATTATTTTAGGTGGACATGAAGCTACGCAGTGGTACGAAGAAATCCTCGGCAATACTCCGTTTCCTATTGAAAAGATTCCGGCCATTGACTATGTCGTTGTTGGACCGGGTCAGTCGGTAATAATTTCTTTATTATGCTATCTTGACGAATCAGTGATAGGTAATTTGCCGCAAGGAGTTGCTTGTAGATTTAATGGTCGGGTTAAATTTAGTGGTGTGTCAGAATTTCATCCTGACCATTTCGCAATTCCAGATTATAGCTTACTTCCGCGAGTGAAAGTGGCTGGGCGGAAAAAAGCGTTAGATATTTACTCTTTTGTCGGCAATCCTCATGCTGGGCGGATTGGTACTATTCTTAGTATTCAAGGACCTGTTGCTTACCTGCCGCTTCTGACATCATACGGTTGTGGTTTTGACTGCAGTTTTTGCGATACAGACAAGCAGCTTGTGAGATACGCTGTTGAGAATATCATGAAAATCATCAATGAATTTGATAGTCTTTTTGGCATCGATTACATTGATTTTATGGATAACAATTTTGGCGGCGGAAACATCGCCTCTCGTATTTTGGCTTTTGAGATTCTTTCTCAAGTAGCTGACGCAGGATATCAGATTGGGTTTTCCAATGGTCTTACCTTTGAATCAATGGTTAAGGAAAATTTTCGATTGCTTCGGCGATTCAGCTATGACGGCAATGTGCGACATATTGCATTTCCATGTGAGAACGGAAATGATAGAGTGCTTCGCATGATAAGAAAGCCTCACACATTGTCTGTGGTACGGAAAGTTCTCGAGTTTGCTAAGGAGAATCTACAGATGACTAATCGCGAGGGCTTTTTTATTGGTGGCTTTCCTAAAACAAATGGACAGCCTGCCGAAAGCCCGCGTGAATTGGAAAGAACTTTCCAATTCATAACGGAGTGTATTGAACAAAGATTCTTACACCAAGCGATCTTTCTGACCCTTTCTCCTGTTACGAGAGAATATCGACGATCGTGGCGTCAACTTTATCCAACTGCACCATTTGAACACTGTTTGTTTTCTAGGAAAACGGGAGTGTGGCCATACCCAAATGAGCTACTTGATGAAATGCACCGTAAGGTGAAATTCATTAATGAACATTTGGGTAGGTCTGTAACACGCAGACTTTAAATTTAGGAGCGGCAATTCGAAAAGGAAGCCGCTCCTTTTTGATTTTTTGTTGAAAAAGATGTATTATAATTACAAAGGAGTTAATTTTAAAAAATTACTTATATTACGAAATGTAATAAAATAATACTGAATTTTATGAAAGAAATAATTTTTAAAAGAAGTGCTATTCATAACCTTGTTATAACTAATTGTAAAAATATTTTTAAACAGGGAGAAATTACTGAGGGTTTGGTAATTCCAAAGGCAATTTTAAGAAAAAGTGATATTTTGCCATGGGAGCAGGTAATAGTTACGAAAATCAATGGTAATAATTGGATAAATAGAATAAAGACATTTGTAATTGAAGGTGAGGATAATGGTATTGTTGAAGCAAGAGGAAGTTTATCTAAATTTTTGAAAGAAGGAGATTTAACATGTTTAATAACAAGAACATTGCTTGATAAAAAGGAAGTTGTTTTATATAAAAAAAATAAATTTCCGATTTTTGATTTAGGTTTTGATCCTGATAAGAATAAGGATAATTTAATTGAGAGTAGATTGGATATTGAATATGGAGATAAAAAAATAAGGGACATTAAAAATTTTAAAACTTTAGTAAAAGATCGCAAAGAAATAAAACGCTTTTTTCTTTCATCATTGATTGTAGGATTAAAGATCAATAAAACACATCCTGACTGTTTGCAGGGAAGTGCTGAATTACCTGAAAATATAATGACTAAAGCTAGTGTTGAAAAATATCAATCAGTTTCGGTTTATAATTCTTCGAAGGGTGGAGTTGCTGATACTTATGCGGTTCCTATGCCACCGAAAATAGTGATGACGACCGGTGCAATGGCTCAATTTGCTAAAAAAGGAGAAATAGTAAATGTGGCAACATATGTTATAGGGAAAAGAAATGTTGTTCCTGTTATAATTTTTACGAATGGATCAGAAGCAGTAAAAAAATTATAGGACAGTGCGCCAATGAAATTGGTACGGTATTCAACGCCAGTTAAAAAAGCGAAAATGGAAACTCAGAATAAAGATATTATAATAGTATTTTTTGTTTAAAAAAGGTTTATATTTCGTTTAATAATTACGACAAAACTTCCTTAAAGGGAAGTTTTTTGTTTGAAAATTTATTTTATTTATGATTTAATATTAATAATATAAATTATATTTATGGTAAAAATCTATACTAAATTTGGTGATCAAGGCAAAACTTCTATGTTGAATGGTAAACGAGTTGATAAATGTTGTTTAGAGATAGAAGCAATTGGTGAAGTTGATGAACTTAATGCTTTTTTAGGTATTTTAATAGAAATAATAGAAGAAGATTTTAAGCTTGAAAAAAAGAAATTATTTAGTATTCAAAATGATTTATTGATAATTGGCGCTAATTTGGCCGATCTACAAGCTGATTGTAAAAATATTCCTAAATTAACTAATTTTAAAATTTCTAAATTAGAAAAATGGATTGATCAGATGGAAAAAGAATTACCAAAGTTGAAAAATTTTATTTTACCTGGAGGCAGTGAAGAATCAGCTATGGCTTTTTATGCTCGAGCAATTTGTCGTCGAGTTGAAAGAGTAGTAATTAGTTTAGATCAAAAATATGTTGTTCCTATTGCAATTAAAAAATATTTAAATCGTTTGAGTGATCTGTTATTTGTTTTTGGTCGATGGTTGAATATGAAAAAGGGAGCAGAAGAATTAAAGTGGAAGAAAAGTTGAATAATTTTAAAACCGTCAGCAATTAACTGACGGTTTTTTGTGCCCTAGGCGGGACTCGAACCCGCACGGATTATGCATCCAAAGGATTTTAAGTCCTTCGTGTCTACCATTCCACCACCAGGGCATTTTTATTTTATAAATATTATTTAGAATGTTCAGAATTTAAATATGATTTTGAATAATTTTTTCGTGTCTACCATTCCACCCTGCCTACCGGCAAGGCAGGTAATAAAATAAATATTTATATATAGAATTTTTTAATTAAAAACTATTTTATAGGAAATATTTAAGAATAATTATAATAGATAAACATTAAGATATAATTCTATACGAAAAGAAATATATCATATTTTTTTATTTTTGGCAAGTTGAAATGTGAGTGAATAAATGTTATTATATTAATGTTATTAATTATAAGGATATGTCTTTTGAAAGTGAACAAGAAAATCGTCGTCGTTTATCTCGTGAAAGTCGAGAAAGTTCAGCTGAATTTAGAGAAAACAAAGAAGGTGAAGTAGATGAAGAATTACAAAAAGCAGCTGCTATGGAGCGAGCAGATTTAGTGATAAAAGAAGTAAAATCTAGTCAAAAACAAATGCAAAATATTGCTCGAAATATGCAAGAAGTACAAAAAGCAATTCGGCAGTTGAGAGCACAATTACAATTAGCACAAAATAATGATGATCCGGTATCTGTAGTTCAGGATAAAAAAAGAATTGAAGAATTAAAAAATAAAATTGCTGAAAATATTAGTGAATTAGAAAATATGCGTGAGGACTTGATTCGAGAGCAACTTGATGAATTACAAAAACAGAATTTAGGTTTATCTGAATTGGAATTAAAAAATAAAGCAGAGGAATTGGTGGAAGAATTGATTAGAATGGTATGAGATATAAAATATTTGTTTAGGTTTTTATTTTTTTATCAATATTTTATTTGTTTTTGTAATTTTATTTTACTAGATTTCCACTTTGTGCCTTTGCTAAAGCTTCAGCGAAGGCGCAAGGCGGGAATCTATCTCATCCCTTTGTCATTCCCGCGTAGGTGGGAATCTATAAACAACGAACTTGTAATATTTTATTATTATCAACCAACACCCTCCACCTTCGCTAAAGCTACGGCGAGACAGGACAACACCCCCCTGCACCCCCCTCAAGGGGGGAATAGTCTTTTTTGCCTTTTTAACGAAACAAGCAAAAAAGAAATAAAAAAATAAACAGAAATGATAATTGTAAATTACAAAAAAGAAAAACAAAAAATCACCTTTATTAGGTGATTTTTTATTAACATTTTTTTATAAAAATATTTTCTAAAAAAATGTTTGGACCGGCATCGAATCTAAAATAGAAACGATGCCGGGTTGGAAAGAGAGAGGTAAAAAAAGAGATGATTCTTTTGGTTTATGTTTTTTTATTTTATTCAATTGATAAGTGACAGATTACTTGAATCCAAATTACACTTAACAAAAATATTTTTAACAATAAAGACATGGAGCTTTCTGTTACCATTAGTGTAAAGAAAAATCCATTAGTCAATGCCCAGAATACTTTTATTATTCCTAAAAAAATCTTCTCTTTTTTTCATTTAATTGTTGTAATTTTTCCTCTTTACTAAAGAAGAAAATTACAGCAACAGCTGCAGCAGCCCAAGTTGTAAGTATAGTTAATATACTTAGCAACATAGCACCTTTTTCAATAATAAACAGTCGCAATATCATTGTAAAGAAAAAGGCTACTACTACAGAACACACCAATACAATAACTTTTCCTATGCTCTTTTCCATTTTTCCCTCCTTAACTTTTTTTAATATCTTATCCACTATTAGATAAAATAATATTTATTATTTTATCTTTTATTTATTTTTTGTCAATAGGAACTAGTTAATAAGTTTTTTATTATTTTGTAGATAAATAATTTTATTTTACTGGATTCCCGTTTACACGGGAATGACAAATAAATTACCCCCTTGAGGGGGTAGGGGGTGTTGGCAAACACAATTGTCATTCCTGTCCCCGCCTACGCGAGGATAAACTCCGGCGGGAATCTACCTCACCCTTTGTCATTCCCGCGAAAGCGGGAATCTAAGAATCTGCAATATTTTAATTAATTTTTTAATAAACCATTATTCATTTAAATTTGTTTTATTTTTTTATCAATATTTTATTTGTTTTTTTAATTTTATTTTACTGGATTCCCGTTTACACGGGAATGACAATGAATAAGCAGGAATCTAGAAAAAGAAAAAAGAAAAACAAAAACCTCGTAATAAAAATACGAGGTTTTTTATTTTATATATTTTACTAATTATTGGTTAATTCATTGTGATAATAATGATCATAAATACTGATCACAGATATAAATAAAGAAGCAATTACTGGTCCAATCACAAAACCTGAAATTCCAAATAAGAATATGCCTCCCAAAGTAGAAAATAATATTAGTAGTGGATGGATCTGTGTATCTTTTCCTACCAAAGGGGGACGAATTAGATTGTCAATTAAGCTAATAACTAGAGCTCCAAATGTTAGTATAAAAAGTCCTTGCCAAATGTTTCCCATTAATAACATAATTATTCCAGTTGGAAACCAAACAATAGAACAACCAACAGCGGGGACAATACTCATAGCAATCATAACTAGTCCCCAAATTAAAGCTCCTGGTATTCCAGTAATTAAAAATAATATTCCACCTAATGAACCTTGTACAGCACCGACTAATAAAGTTCCTTTGAGAGTCGCTCTAGTAGTAGAAGTAAATCTTTCATAAAGCATGTTTTCATATTTATTACCTAAAGGTGATAAATGCATTAAGCGTTCAAGCATTTTTTTACCATCTCTTAAAAAGAAAAATAAAGTGTAAAACATTATGAATAACATGAAAAAGAAACGGAAAGAATTTTGAGTAAAAGTTTTTAAATTTTCAAATATAAAAAGACTAATAGTTTTAGTTAAATTAGTAAGATATGAGGTACCTTCGGTTTCTAAAGTTTTTAAATAAGGTGCTAAAGAAGTTTTAGATAACCAATCATCAATGTCAGTAACTTTTTGAGAAATATTTTCTGGTGATACACTTTTATAAACATTGATAGATTCGTTTACTATCAAAGTAGATAAGATTGATAGTGGAATAATAATTACTAAAATTACTATTATTAAAGTTAAAGAAGCGCTTAGATTGGGTCTTTTTGTTTTTGTTAAAAATTTTGAATATAAAGGATAAAAAATAACTGCGATCACTGCTGCCCAAAATATGGGATAGAGAAAAGGACGAATAATATAAATCAGAGCAATAGCTAAGATAACAATTACTGAGAAGAAAAATATTGAACGCATTTTATTAAAACTAATTTTATTATTATCAGTCATATTAGTTAAGATTGATTTGGTTAATTTATTAGATAAGTATATTTTAGCACAAAATGCTTATTTTAAGCAATTAGCTTGACAAAAATTAAGTAATTTAGTATTATATTTCCATCCTGAAATTATATTTAGGATAATTTATTTATTCCTCATTTATCACATTTTTCCTCTGCTTGACCCTTCAAGTGGTAGTGGTAGAGAGGTTAAAAGGAAAATATTATGAAAATTCCTAGTATTTTAGAAATGCTTCAAGCGGGAGTGCATTTCGGCCATCAAGTATCTCGTTGGCATCCCAAGATGAAACCATATATCTTTACTGATAGAAATGGTGTTCATGTTATTGATTTGGAACAAACTCAAATCAAATTAAAAGAAACATTAGAAGCAGTTAAAAATCTTGCTGCTGAAGGTAAAGTTATTTTATTTATAACTACTAAGCCTCAAGCTAGAGAGATTGTTAAAGAAGCTGCTCTTAGTTGTGATTCACCATATTTAGTAGATCGTTGGTTAGGTGGAATGTTGACTAATTTTGATGAGATCAAAAAAATGATCAAAAAATATAATGATTTAAAAGAAAAACAAGCCAGTGGAGAATTGGAAAGATATACCAAAAAAGAACAATCAGATTTTGCTAAAGAGATTGAATCTATGGGTTTATATCTTGCAGGTTTAGCTAAATTGAAAAAAATGCCAGATGCATTATTTATTCCTGCTTTACAAAGAGAAAAAACTGCTGTTGTAGAAGCTAATAAAATGAATGTTATTATTATTGGTGTAGCTGATACTAATGCTAATCCTGATAAAGCAGATTATTTTATTCCTGCTAATGACGATGCTATTAATTCTATTAAAATGATGGTAAATTTAGTAGCAGAAGCAGTCAAAGAAGGAAAAGCTGAATTTGAAAAGAAATCTAAAGTTATTGGTAAAGAATAATTTTTGATTATTAATTTAAATTAATTTTTTTTAATATGGGAATAACTGCATCAGAAATTGCTCAACTTCGAGCAAAAACAGGAGCCGGTATGATGGATTGTAAGAATGCTTTAGAAGAAGCAGCTGGCAATATGGATCAGGCAATAGATATTCTTCGTAAAAAAGGTATTGCCAAAGCAGCAAAACGCGCTGATAAAATTACAGCTGAAGGTTTAGTTTATTCTTATATTCATGGTGAAGGTAGAATCGGTGTTTTGTTAGAATTAAATTGTGAAACTGATTTTGTAGCTAAGACAGATCAATTTAAAAATTTGGCTAATGATATTGCTATGCATATTGCTGCCACTAATCCAAAATATCTGTCAAAAGAAGATGTGAATATTGAAGAAATAGAAAGAGAAAAGGATATTTATAGAGCTCAATTAAAAAATGAAGGCAAACCAGAAGAAATGATTGAGAAGATTCTTGAAGGCAAAATGAGTAGATATTATACTGAAGTCTGTTTATTAGAGCAAGCTTTTATCAAAGATGAAGAAAAAACAATTATTCAATTATTAAATGAAAAAACTGGTGAGATTGGAGAAAAAATTTCTCTTCGTCGTTTTGTTCGTTTTGAGCTTGGTGAGGGTATAGAAAAGGTTTGTAAAGATTTTGCTGAAGAAGTAAGAGAACAAATGGAAGTTTAATTATAAAATAATAAAATAAAAACACTTTCTGAGATAGAGAGTGTTTTTTGTTGATTTATTTTTTAAAATTAACTTCTTGATTATTTTTTTTAAGTATGGTTTAATATGGACGATTTATAAATGCTGGCGTGGTGGAATTGGTATACACGCGTGCCTTAGGAGCACGTTCCGCAAGGAGTGAGAGTTCGATTCTCTCCGCCAGCACTAGCGAGAAATTGTCAAAATTTGTGGTAAAGCCATTCAAATTTTAGAAGGCTAATTATTATCGTCTGTGGCGACGAAAT
>JAAZJX010000028.1 GCA_012800155.1 Candidatus Magasanikiibacteriota bacterium | reverse complement strand
TTTCTTTTTTAGTAGTTTCTTTTTTGGCTTTAACAGCAGCTTTCTTAGCTTTTTTACCTTTTCTAGTAGCTGCTACAGCTTTTACTTTGGTTAATTTTTCTTGGAATTTTTCTACTCTACGAGTAGCATCAACCAATTTTTGTTTACCAGTATAAAAAGGATGACATTCGTTGCAAAGTTCAATACGAATTTCTTTTAAAGTAGAACCAACAACAAAATTATTACCACAAGCGCAGGTAACTTTTACTTCTTCATGGTATTCTGGGTGGATATTTTTTTTCATATATCGTTTACACTCATTTTTAAATAAAATTTAAGTGTCGTGAGTATAACATAGAGATTTTTTTTTGTCAATTATAAGTGTGTAAAAATTTTTTAATTATTTTTTAGGAATCTTGACCTTTTTTAGTTTTTCTTGTATAATATTTTTATCTTATTAATAATATTTAAATATGGATAAGGTTTTTACAATTATTCAGCTAGTTTTAGCAATTTTTTTAATAGTAGCGGTTTTACTTCAACAAAGAGGATCTGGTTTAGGATCTGCTTTTGGTGGTGGTGGTAGTGTTTATAGTACTAGAAGAGGTATGGATAAGATTTTATTTCAAATTACTATTGTAATAGCAATTTTGTTTTTTGTAGCAGCTATTCTCAATTTGTTATATTAAACTTCTTAAATTAAAAGGAGGACAAATCTATGTTGACTTCTTTTAAGTCTTTTTTAAAGAAAAAAATAAAAGAAAGGAAGCGTCCAGAAGCGCGTCCATTTGTTTCCTATAATTATGATATCAGTTTGGCGAGAAAAGCTTTAGGTAAAAAATTTCCTAAGTTGCGTCAAATTTTTCATATCAATAAATTATTTAATGAAAAGGAAAGAAAAATTTTTAGATTAAGTTTTTTAGTTTTTTTAATTTCTTTAATTTGGTTAGGTTTGAATTTTGTAAATAATAATAGAATTGAAGTTCCTAAAAATGGGGGTAAATTTATTGAGGCTTCTGTTGGTTCTCCACAATTTATAAATCCTATTTTTGCTGTTACAAGTGATGTTGATATGGATATTAGTAGATTGGTTTTTTCTGGTTTGATGCGTTATGGAAAAAATAATGAATTAATGACAGATTTAGCAGCAAAATATGAAATTAGTGATGATAAAAAAGTTTTTACTTTTGAATTGCGTAAAGATGTTATTTGGCATGATGATCAACCATTTACAGCTCAAGATGTAGTATTTACGATTGAGACTATTCAAAATAATATGGTGAGCAGTCCTTTGAATATTAGTTTTCAAGGTGTAGAAGTAATAGCGATTGATGATTATAAAGTTCAATTTATTTCTAAAGAACCATATCCTAGTTTATTATCTAGTCTTACAGTTGGTATTTTACCAGAACATATTTGGTATAATGTAGCTCCAGAGCAAATAAGATTGGCTCAAAGTAATATACGACCAATAGGTACTGGACCATTTATGTTTTCTCGTTTGACCAAAGATGATAATGGACATATTTATACTTATGAATTAAAAAGATTCAATCGTTATTATAGAGAATTGGCTTATTTAGATGAATTTATTTTTCAATTTTATACAGAATATCAAGGAGATGCAGGTTCTATTCAGGCTTTGCGAGGAAAAAAAGTTAACAGCTTGAGTTTTGTACCAAAACAATTACGCGATAAAGTAGAGCGTAAGAATATAAATATTTATACTTTACAAATGCCACAATATACGGCTTTGTTTATTAATCAAAATAATAATGTTTTTTTAAAAGAAAAAAGTTTGCGTCAGGCATTGGAACTAGCTATAGATAAAGATAGAATTTTAAGAGAAGCCCTAAGTGGTGAAGGACAAGTTATCAATAGTCCTATATTACCGGGATTTTTGGGTTATAATTCTGAATTGGGTAAAAAAGAATTTTCTCCAAGTTCGGCTAATGATATTTTGGATAAAACTTGGACTCGAGTTGGAGCTGAAGAATATCGTAATTTAAAAAAGGAAAAATTATTAAAAGAATGGGAAGAAAAAAATCCTTCAACATCATCTACATTGATGATAGAACAAAATAATTCAACTAGTACAGAAAAAATAAATAAAGAATTGGAAATTGCTACTTCTTCACCAAGACAACAGGCAGAAAAAGAAATTGATATTTTATTAGATGAAGAATTAAGTGAATCACAAATTTTTTATCGTAAAAATAAAGAAAATAAATTTTTAGAAATTACTATTGTTACCGTAGGCACTAATGAATATCAACAAGCAGCAAAAATGATAGCTGGTTTTTGGCAAGAAATAGGAGTGAAAGTAAATATAAAATATGTTTCAGCTAAAGATATTTCTCGGGATATTTTGAAAAATCGTAATTATGATGTGTTGTTATATGGAGAGATAGTAGGTAGTGATCCGGATCCTTATCCATTTTGGCATTCTAGTCAAGCAGTTTTTCCAGGTTTAAATTTAAGTTCTTATGTGAATAGAAATGTTGATACTTTGTTGGAACAAGCTAGAGGAATGACTGATGATCTCAAAAGAGCAGAAGCTTATACAAAATTTCAAGAAATATTACTAAGTGAAGTGCCTGCTATTTTTCTTTATATGCCAACTTATACTTATGCGGTAACAGATAATATTAAAGGTATAAATACTAAAAAAATTTCTCAACCAGCTGATCGTTTTTCTGATGTAACTTCATGGTATATGAAGACTAAAGGGGAATGGACTTTTGCTTCTAAAAAATAATTTGTAATTTATTTTACAAAAAAATAATTCGCTATCACTTTAAAGATTGCTAGATAATTAAGAATTAAATTTGCCGTAGTGGCGGAATTGGTAGACGCACTAGCTTCAGGTGCTAGCGATCGTAAGGTCATAAGAGTTCAAATCTCTTCTACGGCACTAAGTTTACTTTTAAATTAGTTTTTATTTAAAACTAACTTCTCGTTTTAGTTGTAGGAAGTCTAAAACAAAATTTATTTTATAAAACTTCTTATTTAATAATATATGGCAGTAGAAAATAAAGTTAATAATGTAAGAAAACAAAGAACTTTTGGAAAACAACAAAGTTCTCAAAATTCTTCTTCTCGTTTTGATAATAAATCAAAAAAGGTGTTTTTTAGAAAAAAACATCAAACTTTTTCTTCTAATTCCACTTCAAAGGTTGGAAACGAAGAAAGTAAATTAAGAATAATTCCTTTGGGTGGTTGTGAAGAAGTGGGGCGTAATATGACCTTGTTTGAATATGAAAATGATATTGTTATTTTGGATATGGGTTTACAATTTCCTGAAGAAGATATGCCAGGAATTGATTATATTATTCCTAATACTAAATATCTTGTAGGAAAAGAAAAAAATATTAAAGGTGTAATATTTAGTCATGGGCATTTGGATCATATTGGCGCGGCACCAATTCTTTTGGAAAAATTAGGCAATCCTTTGATTGTGGGGCGTAATATGACTTTGGCTTTAGTAAGACATAAACAAGAAGATTATAAAAAAGGCACTGCTAAAAATTTAAAAACAATTACTATCAAAAGTATTGATGATGTAATTCGTTTAGGAAAATTTACTTTGAAATTTTTTCAAGTAGAACATTCAATTATGGATGCAGTGGGAGTTTTATTAGAAACACCAGCAGGAACAGTTATTCATCCGGGAGATTGGACTATGGAAAGAGATCGTCAAGGTAAACCAACTATTGATTATAGTAAATTACAAAATACTCCTAAACCATCAATTTTGATGTTGGAAAGTTTAGGTTCACTTAATGAAAAGCGTAGTAGTAATTATGAAGAGATGTATAAAAATTTAAAAAATATTTTGACTGATGCTCCGGGGCGGGTAATTATTGGTACTTTTTCTTCTCAGATTGAAAGAATAAAATGGGTTTTGGAATTGGCAGAAAAATTAGGTAAAAAAGTTGCTTTAGAAGGTTATAGTATGAGAATTAATATTGAAATTGCCAAAGAACTTGGTTATATCAAAATTAAAAAAGATGTTTTGATTGATGTGCGTCAAATTGGTAAATATCCAGATAAGAAAATTATTGTAATTGGTACAGGCGCTCAAGGTGAAGAAAAAGCAGTTATGACAAGGATTGTTAATAAACAACATAAACATATTATTTTGAAGAAAAATGATACAGTAATATTTTCTTCTTCAGTAATTCCTGGTAATGAAAGATCTATTCAGAGATTGAAAGATAATATGTATCGTCAATGTGATAATGTGATTCATGGTGAACTTATGGATGTTCATGTTTCTGGTCATGCTACTCGAGAAGATATTGTAGAAATGTTAAAACAAATTAAACCTACTTATTTTATTCCAGTTTATGCTAATCATTATTTTCTCAAAGAAGCTGCTAAGTTGGCAGAGAAACAGGGTTTTGATAAAAATAAAATTTTTGTTCCAGACAATGGTTCAGTAATTGAAATAAATAAAAAATCAGCTAATATTTTGGATAAAAAAGTTCCAACAGATTATGTTTTTGTAGATGGTTTAGGAGTTACTGATACTCAAAATATTGTTTTGCGTGATCGACAGGTGTTGGCTGAAGATGGTATGGTGGTAGTAATTGCAACTGTTGATGGTAAGACTGGAAAATTAGTTCAAAATCCTGATATTATTTCTCGAGGATTTGTTTATTTAAAAGACAATAAAGAATTGATTGAAGATTTACGCAAAAGAGTTAAGAAAATGGTTATTGAATCTGATCCTGTTAGTTGGGCAGATACCAATCAAATTAAAAATAATATTCGTGATAAAATTGGACAATTTCTTTTTAGTAAAACTGAAAAACGACCAATGGTACTTCCAGTAGTAATTGAAGTTTAAAATAGTAGAAAATAAAAAACACTGGTAAATGCTGGTGTTTTTTATAATTAAAATTTGTTTGTTCATTTTTTTAATTTATATTTATTTTTATAATTGGCTAATTAATATTATTTTGTTATAATTTCAAAGAATTTTAAATTATGATTAAACAAATTTTAGATTTACATATTCATTCTAAATATTCACGAGCTTGTTCTAAGGATTTAGAATTACCTAAAATTGCTGAAGTTTGTAGTTTGCGAGGTATAGATATTGTTGCTACTGGAGATTTTACTCATCCTAAATGGTTTCAACATATTAAAAATAGTTTAGTGGAAATTGATAATTCAGGAGTTTATAAACTTAATACTTCTGCCACTTTTAATTCTTTTTTAAATAAAAAGGGAAATCAAATTAGATTTATTATTGGTACAGAATTATCTTGTATTAAAAAACATAAAGGCAAAACTAGACGAATTCATGTTTGTGTGTTTGCTCCAAATATTGAAGTGGCAGAAAAATTTAATCAGCGTTTAGAAGCAAGGGGTTTTAATTTACGATCTGATGGTCGGCCAATTCTTGGTTTAACAGTCAAAGAATTATTAAAAATAATGTTGGAGATTGACAAAAGAATGATTATGATTCCAGCTCATGTTTGGACACCTTGGTTTGGTATTTTTGGTTCCAAAGGTGGTTATGATAGTTTAGAAGAAGCTTTTGAAGAATTGACTCCAAATATTTTTGCTGTTGAAACTGGTTTATCTAGTAATCCAAAAATGAATTGGCATTGTTCAATGTTAGATAATATTGCTTTAATTTCTAATTCAGATGCGCATAGTTTAGAAAAAATTGGAAGAGAAGCTAATGTTTTACAATTTTTAAATGAAAAAGAAATTACTTATGATAATATTTTTAATATAATTAAAAGTCGGGATAAAAATAAATTTCTTTATACCATAGAATTTTTTCCAGAAGAAGGAAAATATCATTATGATGGACATCGTGATTGTAAATTTGTTTGTTCGCCTGAAGAAACAGAAAAATTAAAAGGACTTTGTCCAGTTTGTAAAAAACCTTTAGTTATTGGCGTAGAAAATCGGATAAGAGAATTATCTGATAGAACTGAAAAAGAAGTAGAAAAAATAAAAAATAATTTTATACCTTATAAAAGTTTAGTTCCTTTACCAGAAATTATTGCCGATGCTTTTGGGTGTGGAGTCAATACTAAAAAAGTAATTACTGAGTATAATAATTTATTAAAAAATTTAGGAAAAGAATTTTCTATTTTATTGGAAAAAGATTTATTAGAAATAAAAAAGTATAGTGAATTAATTATTGTTAAAGCGATTGAACGAGTACGAAAGGGAGATATTTTTATTCAACCTGGTTATGATGGAAAATTTGGAATAGTAAAAGTTTTTTCAGATAAAACTGAACGCGATATATTTAAATAAATAAAGTTATAATTAAATAAAAACAAAAATCCTCTGACTTTAAGTGAGAGGATTTTTTAAAGAAGTAATTATTTTTTTGCTACTTTCTTTTTAGCAACTGGTTTCTTTTTAGCAACTGGTTTCTTTTTAGCAACTGGTTT
>JAAZJX010000027.1 GCA_012800155.1 Candidatus Magasanikiibacteriota bacterium | reverse complement strand
TTAAAAAAACAAATAGAATATAGATTAAAAAAATAGAATAAATTTAAATGAATAATGTTTTATTAAAAAGAAAAGTAAAAAACCACCGGACTTTAGTCCGGTGGTTTGTATATTTATTTATGTAGAACTTGCAAAACTCCAAGCTGTTTGTGGCCACCATTTAAACGATAAAATATTCTGAAAATTATCCTCATTCATATTTTTTAAAACTAAAGATCCTTCCTTATATATTTTAATCGCATATCCAAAACCATTAAAATTAACATTATCTAAAACTAATGATCCTCCTTCAGCTTTTATACCTTTAGAATTAGAAGTAAAAACACTTCTATAAAGATTTCCCTTAGACATAAAAATATTAGAATTTTTTAAATGTAAGATATGATTATCATTAGCTGGATTGAATAAATTTACATGATCAAAACTTAAATTAGAATTTTCTGCTTCAACCATAGAAATTTGTTCTAAATGTAACAAACCTCCTCTACTAATCTGCACATAATTTAATGAAGATGTAGAATTTATAAATTTTAAAAAACCCCAACTATATCCTTTTTGATTTGATATAGAAATTGGTTCATCAGGTGTACCCATAGCTTCAAGACTTCCTCTAACAGTAATACTACTACCATTCATTTTTATTTTTACTCCCGGATTAATAAATAAAGTAGTACCTTTAGGAATATAAAGTGAATTAAAATGATATTCCATATCATTAGATAAAACCTCATCTTTTTCTAAAGTCCAACCAATTCTAGAAAGAATATTATTAGTACCATTCAAAAAAGTATTAGAACTAACATCAACTCGACTGTCACCAAATTGAATTGCTCCCTTTTCAGAAGTAAAATTACTAAAAACATTATTATGAACTTTTTGATACACTTGATAATAATTTACATTATTCATATCTTTAATAGCCACTGAACCATTTTCAAAATAAGAATTAACAACTGTAGTACTAACATTATTACCAGCTTGTGCTTCACTCCAAACAACTGCACTATACATTAAATAATTAGGATCAGTATCAATATAATTATTTTTAAATTCTACATTATCCAATTCAACTATTCCTCCAAGATTACTTATTACTCTGGAAACAAATTTTCCACCAAATACAAACCCTCCAGGAATAAAAAACTTTGTTCCTCCATAAAAAAACTTAGCATGTTTAGCAATTAAATTACCTCCTGGTTCAATTTCAATTCTTGACCAATTACTTGGTTGTGGACTACCCTTAAGATAGGAGAAATTATTTTTAACATAATTATTATCCAAAGCTGAAGTAAAAACTACTGGATTATCTTCTTCACCATTTATTTCTAAATTACCTTTAACTTTAATATACGAATCTCTACTTTTACCATATAATACAACTCCCGGATCAATCTTTAATGTATAACCAACAGGAATTTCAATAGAATCAAAAATATATGGACTATTTTCAATTTTTAAAACCAAAACATTATTTTCATCAAACTGTTCCAAATAATATACTTTTAAATTTGCTAATGACCAACTACCTTGATTACTATGTTTTGGTGAACCAAAAATATTTCCACCTCCATTAACTCTTGCCACTGGATCAACTCCTAATGTTGTTTGCCAATTACTACTCCAACTACCCGGTAAAGTTGAATCAATTCGCATCATACTACGATATTGTTTATTCAAAATTGAACCAGCAAACCAACCATCACTACAATCTACTTCATCAATAATTTCTCCAAAATTATTTTTCAAAGTAATTTTACCTTTATCATCATTAATTTCCTTAATAAAAAGCATATCAGCATCTATATCTAAAATTGTCTTATCATCTGTTCTTTCTAAAATAAAATATCCTTTTGCTGGTATAATGGGATTGATAATTCTACTAATTTGTAATGATTTATCATCAATTAAAATCTGCCAATTAGATAAATCAATATCATTGTCTGTATTATTATATAATTCTATCCATTCATCAATTACTCCATCTCTTCCTGGACTAGTTCCCATCCAAGCAATTTCATTTATTACAACACTTTTTGACCAATCCAAAATTAATTTTTCTTCATTGCTCCAATCTGAAACATTACCCACCTCATCATAAGCTCGCACTCGAAAATAATAACTCTGTAATTTTTCTCCCTCAAATTGATGTTCAGTTGAAGTGGTTTTCAAAGCAATAGTTTGCCAATCATCTTGTTCTGTTTTATATTCAATATCATAATTTGAAGCATCTGGAGAATTCCAATTTATACACAAAGTTGTAGAACCACTTTGATTTAAATAAACTACAGGAATTTCTGGTGGAATATTATCCTCAACTACCTCTGGTGTAGTTGTAGAAATTTCCATTGTAGTTGTAGTTATATTATCTAATGTTGAATTATTTAATGAATCTTCAATAATTGGTTGACTGCTTCCTCCTCCACCACCATAATAAAAAAATTCTTTAACAGTATCTACTGTTTTTCCTACTACTTCTTTTATAATTTCCACAGTATCTTTTACAATATTATTTTTTAAAAAATTTTCTTTTTTCTCAGATACTATTTCCTCTTTCTCAGAAATTACTGGTGTTTCAACATAAATTTCTTTCTGTTCATTATTTACTACATTTATATTAATATTCCAAAATTCTTTTGGAATAAAAGAAAAATTATTATCCAATCTTACTGCTTGAATTTTAAAAAGATAATTACCAACTTTATTTGGAGTATTAATCATAAAAGAAAAACTTCCAATTTGTCCTGGAGTCAATTGTGTTTGATCCAAAAGAGCTGGACGAAGAGAAGTCAACCAAGTTTGATGATGATATTCAGAATTTTTTGTCAAACCACCAACTACATTAGCAGAAATGTTTTCCTTTTTCCAAATAGCCGTACCCGTATTTTTCACTTTTACTTCTATTTTTAATTCTTCACCGGGTTTAACTTCTACAGTTTGATTAGAATTAACAAAAGTCAAACTATATGTTTTTGTTTCTACTTGTTTGTTTTCATAATCTATTTTTATTTCTGTATTTTGGGTATTATCTTTTAATTCTTGAGAATTTTCTGAATTAATATTATCTTTATTAAAATTAAAAAAATCTTTTACTTTATTCCACCAAGATTTTGTTTGTTCTTGT
>JAAZJX010000005.1 GCA_012800155.1 Candidatus Magasanikiibacteriota bacterium | reverse complement strand
TTCATCAGCATATTGGAGATCACTACCCATAGGTAGACCACGAGCAAGACGAGTAATATTTAAATTGGGGTTTATTTTTTTAATTTCTCTTTGTAAATACATCATAGTAGTTTCTCCTTCAAGATTAGGATTGAGAGCAAGAATAATTTCTTGAAGATTTTTGTCTAGTTTAATTCTTTTCAAAAGTTCTTTTATTTTTAGATTATCTAGTTCATCATCAGCTTTTATAGTTCCTCGTAAAACATGATAAACGCCAGAATAAAAACCAATTTTTTCAATTGCTTCTATATCTGGAAAATTAGCTACAACACAAATAGTTGTATGATCACGCTTGTTATCAATACAAATTGGACAGGGATTAGAATCAGAAAAATTCCAACAAGTTTCACAACTTTTGATATTATCTATTAGATCTTTTAGTGCTAGAGTAAGTTCAGCTACATCTTTTTTTCCAGATCTTAATAAATGAAAAACATACCTTTCAGCTGTGCGTTCTCCGACAGAAGGTAATTTAGCAAAAGCATTTATTAATTCTTGGATTGGTTTGGAATACATAATATTGGTTATTTTTCTTTATTCGTTTAATTTTTTATTCTATTCGTTTTTGTATTTTGTTTTACTGGATTCCCGTTTTGCGTCTTCGCTAAAGCTACGGCGAGACGAGCCAACACCCCTCCGCCTCCGCTAAAGCTACGGCGAGACGAGCCAACACTCCCCCTGCACCCCCCTCAAGGGGGGAATAGTCTTTTTCACCTTCAGCGAGACAGGTTCCGCCTTCGCTAAAGCTACGGCGAGACCAACCAACACCCCCCTGCACCCCCCTCTAGGGGGGAATAATTTCTTCCGCCTTTAGTGAGATAAGCAAGGGGGAATTATATTAGTTTAAATTTATTTTATTTGTTTGATCTGTTTTTTCTTTTTTATGATATTCCTGGAATATTTGGTAGTCCGCCCATTTCTCTCATTTTCATTGCCATAATGCGTTGCATTTTTTTCATAGCATCATCATAAGCATCTTTGATAGCATTTTCTAATTTATTTTTCTTTTCTGGAGTTAATAAACTTGATTCAATATCTAATTTAATAATTTTTAAATTTCCGTCCATAGTTAAAGTAACACCATTATTATTAACACTAACGCTTTCTTCAGAAAGTTTATTTTGTAAATCTTTAGCTTGACTACGAATATCTTTGAATTGTTTTAGTTTGTTGAACATATTTATTTTATGTTTATATTTTAATTAATTTAATTTATTAGTAAGCAGGTATTTCTGGTTCAGTTGGAGTAGAATTAATAGTTAATTGTTGATCTTCAAAAGAGGTATCTAAGTTTTTAAAGCTAGAATGTTTTTCATCAAAGAATAATTTTACTACACCAGTAGGACCATTTCTATGTTTAGCTACATGGATTTCTCCTAAATGGCGTTCATCTGGTGGAATATCTTCTAAACGATAATTTCTATCAGCTGCTTTTCTATAAATAAACATAACCACATCAGCATCTTGTTCAATAGAGCCTGATTCTCGTAAATGTGCTAGTTTTGGAATGGCTGGTTTATTTTGTTCTACTGCTCGGGATAATTGAGAAAGAGCAAGAACAGGAACATTTAATTCACGAGCAATTCCTTTTAAATTTCTACTAATCTCTGCAACTTCTTGAACACGATTGTCACTATTTCTTTTGGTATGTGATTCCATTAATTGCATATAATCAATAATAATCAAACCCAAACCATGTTCAGCTTGTAGTCTTCTGGCTTTAGTACGAATTTGCATAACATTATTTCCAGGAGAATCATCAATATAAATTGGAGCTTCGGACAAAATACCCATAGCATGACCAATCTTTGGAAAATCATTACTATCAGGACGATCTGATAAATTACCTGTACGCATTTTCCATAAATCTACATTAGCTTCTGCACAAAGAAGACGATCAACAAGTTGTTCTTTACTCATTTCTAATGAAAATAATCCAACAGGTACTTTTTCTTTGACAGCTGCATGACGAGCAATATCTAAAGCTAGAGAAGTTTTTCCTACAGAAGGACGAGCTGCAAGAATAATTAAATCAGATTTTTGTAGACCAGCTAAAAGATTGTCTAAATATTTAAAACCAGTAGGAACACCACGAAGTTTACCTTTTTCTTTGTGTAATTCATCTATTCTTTCAAAAGCATCACTTAAAACATCTTTGATAGGAATAAAACTTTGTTTAATATGATTTTGGGTAATACTGTATAAATGTTGTTGTGCTTCATCTAAAATTTCTTCTACATTTTCTGCACTTTCATCATAACCAAGACGAGTAATTTCACCACCTGCTCTAAGTAATTTTCTAAGAGTAGCTTTTTTACGAATAATTTCAGCATATTGTACAACATGAGAAGCTGTAGGCACAGTATTGGATAAACCAATTAAATAACTGCGTCCACCAAGTTGCTCTAATAAATTTTTTTCTTCCAGACGATTGCCTAGAGTCAAAACATCAATTGGCTCATTCTTACTATATAATTCCAGCATGGTTTCAAAAATATTAGCATGAGAATTTTTATAAAAATCATCAGCTGTAACAATATCAGCAACTTTAAAAATAGCCTCTTTGTCTAATAAAATAGCACCTAAGAGAGAGGTTTCTGCTTCTAGATTTTGAGGAGGAATTTTTTCCATTTGAGTAATATCAGACATAAGAAAATTTTCAGTTTTAGTAGATGAATTGTAACTTATAAAAGATTTTTATTCAACCCCATAAAAACATTAATTTGTGGGTGAAATGTGGGTTAGTTGTTGATAGTTTTTAGAGTAGACAAAATTTGCTTATTTATCTATAATTAACTCATTATGAAAATAGTTTTTATTAACAATTTATATAAACCTTATGC
>JAAZJX010000026.1 GCA_012800155.1 Candidatus Magasanikiibacteriota bacterium | reverse complement strand
GTTTTTTAATTTTTAAAATAAATGGGAGTTCTGAGCCCAAGGCTCATCCGCCACTAGGGCGGAGATTCTCTCTGAGGGCACTAACTCTGTATTTTTAAAACAGAGTTTTTTAATTTTTAAAATAAATTTTATTAAAATTCTAAATCTAAAAATCATTCCACTACATATCATGTAAAAAATAATAAAAACACTCAACAAAATAAATAATTTCAAAATTAAAAACACTCCCAATTTTAGGAGTGTTATAAAATAAAAATATTCTCTTTCTTAATTATAAACTAATACCATCATTTGATAAAACAATATTTTGACCAGTGATATCATCATGAGCTTTGATACTAATTTTAGAAGTCAAATTAGTTTGTGTAGGATTTTCTGTATTCAATAGTAAACCAAACACTAAATAATTAACATCCTGACTAATTGGCATTTTATCTATTTTCCAAATTAATTTTTTAGTAGTAGGATCATAAGTAAATTCCCCAGCACTTTTCTTTACTAATTCATCTTGCCAAATTACATCTCCATAAATATCTGCTGACAATTCTATATTAGACATTTCATGAAAAGTATTATTTAATACCCAAGTAATTTTATGTAAAGTTTTATTTTGATTATTTTCAGAAATTTCATCACGCAATTCAAAAGTAAAATCTGAATTAACTGTCATGATTATAGGATTAGTAGATAAAGTTTTTTGTTTACCCTCACTATCATATTTTATTTCTGCCACAGCACTAGCCAAATAAGAAGTAAATCTTGATAAATCAACCTTATTTTTACTATTTTTTAGAGGAATACTAAGATCAATCAAAATATCTTCACCTGATTTCAATTCAGCTAAACCACTAATTTTATTTTTATTCCAAACAATATAACCTCTTCTTGTTTGAGAATTAACTTGCTCACCTGTAATATCTCCATCAGCCACATCTTTAATACTAGACCAATTAAGTAAACTTAAATTATTATAAGATGGTGTTTCATAAATCAAACGAACTTCAAAATTTTTGAGTGACTTACTACCATTATTTTTCAAAGTAATTGTTGTATTCAAAGTTTCTCCTGGTATAACAGTTAAATTTTCTGTTCCTCCATTGATAACTAAATTAGCAGAAATATCTGTTTTAACTAATTTTATTTTTACTTCTTTATTTAACAATAAATAAGGATCCCCTTCTTTTTTTTCATTTTTCCAACCTGCTAATTTAAAATTCATGATTGCTTCTTCTTCTCCATTAATCGGATTGAAAATTCCTTTTATTTTTATTATTTGATCCTTAGATAAATCTAAACTCCACTGATAATTTTTATTTTCATCATTTTTTGGTTGATCACTAGTTTTATTAAATCCTGAAATTGGTTCTAATAATAAAACTAAATTTTGTAAAACCTCAGTTGATTTTTTTATTTCTACAATAAATTCTGCTTCAGCTCCCACTGAAATTTCTTCTGGACTAGCAATACCCATCTCAATATTTGTATCAATAATTTTAATATTTATATTATTTACTTTTTGAAATTCAGAATTAAAATTACTTGGAATATAATTCAAAAACATACGAAAAGATTGTTGTTCTCCAACATTACCATACATCCTGCCTGTAATATCAATATAACCACTATCTTGTTGATTTATTGCTCCCAAAGTCCATTCATCATTTTTTTCTGTATCTGGTGTAACACTAGCATTTTCAAATACAAAACCTTCTGGATAACGAACTTGTAAATTAACTTTTGACAAAGGAATATTTTGAGCATTACGATAACGAATACGATAAGTTACTTCTTGACCAAAAGTTACTTCTTCTTCACCAGAAATAGAAAGAATTACATCATTTTCATTAAAACGACTTTGAGGTTGAAAAAAGAAAAATCCCGCCCAAGCAACAGCTGCTAAAAAACTACAAGCAAATAATAAAAACAATATTGCTCTCATAAATCGATTATGTTTTTTTCTTTTGAAATTTGACATATTAGGTATAGTTCCATCACCATTTTTATAAATTTCTTCTAATTCTCTCTCTATTTTATTATTTTTATTATTATTTTCTAAATTATTTTCTAATTTTTCTTTTTGAACTTTCTTTTTTTCTATTTTTGTTTTTTTGACTTTAGTTTTTTTAACTGATGCTTGTTTAGCTGTTTCTTTTAAATTTTTTTTAATTGGCACTTGCTCCACTGCTTCTTCTAAAGCTAGATCTTCAGAAACTTTTTTTTTAGAAACAGAAATTTCTTCTTTATCAGAATTATCAAAATTTTCTTTTAATTTTTTTTTCACAAAACGATGCGAAGAATTTTCTTTAACCATATTTTATAAAAATTTAAAAACTATTTATTATTTTCTACTACTAACCCTAAAACTAAATCCTTATTTAATTGACCAAAATATTCTACACCATTCCTAGCTAATTCTATTTCTTCACCACTTGACCATACTGGATACCAACCAGTTGGATAAATTATTCGAGTAGAAAAATCACTATTAATACCAGACTGTTTTTGTACTACCAAACTATATCGAGAACTATCTCTAACATTAGAAATTACTAAATAATCTTTCCAATTTTTCTGTAATTTAGTATTAACATCCCAAGCTTTGAAAGGAAGTTTATAAGTAAAATAAACACTACTTGTTTCTCCTGGTTCAGTCATCATCCAATTACCAAAAACTGTTTTATTAAATTCACTAGTAATTCTAGTGCCAGTTTTTGGATCAATTCCAATTTCTTTTTCATAATTTGCTAAATCTAAATCTTTTTCATACCAATCTTCTGGAACTTTAAAATATTCTTCTGCTGGATAAGCAAACCCGCCAGCTTCTATTAAAGTTGAGCCTGCTGGCACATAAATTCTAATATAATTTACATTATTTGCACCATAAAATTGTTCTCCTTTCATTCCTAAATGACTACGGTGAACTACCACTGTATCATAAATAGTACCATCTTCTTGAACATAAGCTTGATGTTCAATCACTTGTTTAATTTTGGCATCACTTTTTTGACCTTGAATATTAGTATTTACTACTAATAAATAATCTTGTTGATCATTGGTCAAAGTTATTTCTCCTGTCCAACCAAAATTTCTAAATTTATTTTGAATATTATTATCATTAAAATAAACTTGAATTTCTTTTTCTGTCATAGCTTCATTTAATTCAGAAACAATTTTGATAACACTAGCTCTATCCAAATTTTTTATATTAATTAAAAATTGTAAAGCCAAATCTTCAATTACTTGTTTTGGTTTATTACTTTCTCGATCATAATTTATTTCTACTTCTTGTTGTAAAACAGTAAGAGCATTATCTACATCTAAATTTAAATTATAAATTTCATTTTCTACTGGACCGATTACTTTTAATAATCTCTGAAGAACTGTGGCATTAACCACAATTACCCCATCAACAGTAGTATTACGATTTTGTTCATAAAACCATTCTATTTTTTTAGCACTAGCAGAAAAATCTGGAAACCAATTAGCATCTTGAAATTCCCAACGATTATTGGATAATTGAAGTGGTAATGGTGGCTCTACTTCTTTTTTCATTTGACCTTTGAGATCATAGGTACCACCTCCGGGAATATCTATATTTAAAATTTTTCCTTTTTGAATATCTACTAAAGCAAAACTACCCATAAAACCACCTGTAGGACGAATTTCATTATTATTTTGAAAAACTATTAAATATCTTTTTAATTGCTTATCTCCAAATACTGAATCTAAAGCTGATGATAAAGAAACAATCTCATTCATATCATTAATCAAAGCAGTAAAAAGTAATTTAAATTCTTGAAAAGATTTTTGATATTCTACAGGAACAGCTTCATTACTTACTGAAGTTAATTGCTGTAAAGCTTCTTCATATTGTGGTATTGCACCTCGTAAATGATTGGCTAAAATTTTTATTTTATCATTAATACTTAAATCAAAATTTTCTGATTCTTTAATTCCTTTAACTAAATAAGTATTACCAAGTGCCAAATGGTGTCCAGCAGCAAGAAGATGCTGACGGCTAGTTACTTGTTTACCTACTACTGGCAAAAGTCCTACTACAAATTGTAAAGCTTGATGTTCTTTATCTATAATTGAATTTGCATTATTAAAAGATTGTAAAGCTAAATTCAAATCATATTGAGCTTGATCAAAATTTGATTGAAAAGCAGCCACAGTAGAAGATTGTAGAGATAAAAAAGCATTGGTGCTTTGTTCTACTACCTGATTACTAGTATCTTTTACACTTCGGTAATAAGCAATGGAAGGAAATGGTAAACTTGCTAAAAGCAAAATTACTAAAGTACTAAAAGCTAACTTACGAATACTAAAAGCATTTTTTAAATTGTAAGAAATATTTTCTAAACTATTTTTTAGATCCTCTATTTTAGAAACAAAACTTTGATTAAGCTTTATAAAAAAATCTTTCTTAATCAAAATAAAATTACGATAATTTTTCTTAGTCTTTACTTTTTTTACAGGAACTTTTGCAGAAACTGCTATTGGTTTAACAACCTTTTTTTCTATTTTCTTTATTACTGATTGATTATTAGCTTGACGCACCATGTTTGCTAAATCTACTACCACTCTCTTTTCTTTGGCAACAGGTTTTTGTTGCCAAACTTGAACATCATTCCAAATATTTTTTTCTTTTTTTTTCAAATTGATAACATGAGGAGACTGATAAGTTAGTTGATTATGTTTAATATTAATAATTTTACTCTTAGCTGATTTTTTTTGAATACCTAAAACAGGACAAGTTGATTTATTATGCCCTTCTTTTCTACATACACTACAAAGACGTTTTTTATTAACCTCCTTTTTCATTTTTATCATAATCAAGAATAATTTAATTATACCATAAAAAACAATAAAATATAACCAAAAAACCATCTTTTAGTGTGGATGATTTTGTTTATAAAATAACTTGTCCCAACTTTTCTATTTAAGAAAAAAGAAATAAACACAAATTATCGGAATAATTGAAATATTAGTGATTTTTTATTTAGAAAATTAAAAGAATTTAAGAACAATAAATTCTCTTTTTTTAAAAGTTAAAAATGTTGCTGTATATTAAACCGACTAATACTTACTAGCTCTTGTAAAAGTTAGTCTTTTTTCAAGAAAAAAATGAAAAAAATGATAATTGTCAATCATCTTAGGATAACAAAGTTTTTTTATAAACATCCAAAGTTTGCTCAGCCAATTTTTGCCAAGAAAATCTTTTCAGATTTTCTTGAGCATTATTTTGTAATTCTAATCGTAAATTATTATCTGTTAAACCAGTCCAAATAATATCCGCCATTTGTTCTATGTTTTCAGGATCAAAATATAAAACCGAATCAGTCAACACTTCTGGCAAACAACTAGCATTAGAAGAAACTACAGGAATTTTATGAATTTGTGCTTCAAGTGGTGGTAAACCAAAACCTTCATATAAACTTGGAAAAATATAAAGTGAAGCATTTTTATACAACTCTATTAATTCATCATCTGGCACAAAACCAGTGTACACTACTTCTCCTCTTTTTAATAAAGGAAGAGTTAAAGAAGAATCATTTATTAATCTATGATAAAAATAATTATCCTTTCCTACTAAAACTAATTGATAATCATTACCATGTTTGTTTGAAAAAATTTTCCAAGCTTGCAATAATCTCTCTAAATTTTTATGAGGATAAGCTGCGCCTACATATAAAACATACTTTTTATTTATATTATAATTATTTAAATCAAAATTTTGATTTTCTGACTCTAAAGACTTTTGATTTTCAAACGGTGCTTGATAAGTCACTAACATTTTTTCCATTGGCACACCTAAAATTTGATGAATATCTTGTTTAGTAAATTCAGAAGTAGTTAAAATATGTTTAGCTTTTTTAACTGCCTGTCTAACTAACAAACGATGAGCTTGATCTTTTAACCAAAATTTTAATGGTCCCAAAGTAGTGGCTTCAGGTCTAGGAAAACGATACATGATCAAATCATGAATAGTTACTACAAAAGGTTTATGATAAAAAAAAGGCACATTCCAATGTGGAAAATGCATCAGATCTACTTTTTCTCTATCAATAATTTTCTTAAATTTTATTTGTTCTGCCCAAGAATACCAAGGAATGTCTGCCACTACTACCTTACATTTCCTTGAAAAAGGTAAAAAATTATTAGTTTGCACAAACAAAACATATTCATTATTTGAATCAATTACTAATAAGTGTTTCACAAGTTGTTCTACATATCGAGCTAGACCAAAACCTGGTCCTAACATTCGACAATCTATACCAATTCGCATATTAAATTTAAAAATTTTTTAGCTGAATTATTCCAATTAAATTTTTTCGTTTGTTCTTTACTTTGAATAATTAACATCTTACGCAATTTTTCATCTGATAATATATTTTTCATAGCTTCTGCTAATTCTAACACATTATAAGGATTTACTAAATATCCAGATGTACCAATCACTTCAGGAAGTGAGGTTCGATTAGAAGTAATCACGGGTATCTCTTGCGACATTGCTTCTAAAACTGGCAAACCAAATCCTTCATACAAACTTGGAAAAATAAATAAACTACTTAAATTATATAAAAGCTGTTTATCTTCTTTATTCACATAACCAATATACTTCACCCCCAAAGAATTTTCAATCAATTTTAACAATTTTTTATTCTTCCAACCTTTACCACCAACAATTATCAATTCATAATTTTTAATTTTTAATCCAGAAATATTATAAGCTTCTATAATTGACTCAATATTTTTACGCGGCTCAAGAGTTCCAAGATACAAAATATATTTCTCTGGTAAATTATATTTTTCTTTCACTCTCTGAATATTCTCAGTAGTTATTAAACCTTCTTCCCAAGAAATTCCCGGTTGCAAAATTTGTATTTTATCGCCTACTATTCCATATTCATTTACCATATCTTGTTTAGTATTTTCTGATGGAGTTAAAATAATATCTGCTTTTTGACATTGTTTCTTAGGATTTAAAAACCAATGCCACAAACGCTGTTTCCAAGTAAAACATTCTGGTAAAAATTCAAAAGATAAATCGTGAATCGTTTGAAGATGTTTAATTTTTTTTGATAAATTAGTAAAATTTAAATTTGGAGAAAACCAAATCAATTCATCATTTTGAGCAGAAACAAAGTGAAGTGGAGTTTCTGCTACAGGCAGATTGATTTTAAGCTGAATAAAATCTTTTACTTCTTTTAAATTTTGTTTATCCGCTGACAAGTATGATAATTTTTTCTTTTTTGAATAAATTCGCTCAAAATGACGCAACAAAATTTTATCTAATTTCACTATTTTTAACCACAATAATAAATTTAATAATTTATTGGGATATTTAGTTCCTACATAATGCACATTATTTTTCTTCCATTGAGGAATATTTTGAAAAATATTTTTATTAGAATTATAAAATAAATAATATTGATTTTCTTTATCTAATAAAAAAATAGCCTTAAGAAGGTTATAAGTATATTCTCCAACACCAGTGCGTTCTTTGTCCATGAGACAACGAATATCAACTCCAATATTCATAAACACAAAAAACAATAAACTAATAAATCAAAAAAATATTTTAAACTGTTTTATTATTTTATAGGTAATTCACATTGATTCCAACCTTTTTTAAACTCTTCATACTTATCTTCCACATATTTTCTAATATCTTCTTTAAAATTATCTACACCAAATTTTTTAGCATGTTCCCGAATTTTTACACTATCCCAATCTTGATAATTAAAATGTATTACTGTATCAAAAATTGATTCCCAAGTTTGTTCTTTGAAAAATACTCCAGTTTCACCATGAATCACTGTTTCTGTTACTCCTCCCACAGGATAAGCAATCACTGGTCTACCTGATGCCATAGATTCAATTGGAGTAATACCTAAATCTTCTATTTGTGGATGAAGAAAAGCTCGAGTATGACTCATTAATTCTGCTTTTTCATTATCACTTATAAAACCCAAAAATTCAATATTTGATTTAGCCATTTTTTTCAATTTTTTCATTTCTGGTCCAGTACCAAAAATTTTAAGTTTATAACCCAAACGATTGAAAGCTTTGACTAATAAATCAAATTTTTTATATGGAACTAATCTTCCTCCTGCCAAAAAATAATCACCCACTTGATCAGCAATTTT
>JAAZJX010000025.1 GCA_012800155.1 Candidatus Magasanikiibacteriota bacterium | reverse complement strand
TTTAATGAACATCAGAAAGGAAAAATTTATTCAACTTCTAGATATTTGCCTTTAAGATTAATTTATTATGAAAGTTATTTAGTAAAAAAAGATGCTACACAGAGAGAATATGAGCTTAAACATAATATCACACAAATCACTAAAAGTGATTTTTATTTTATTAAACAAAAATTATTTAATTTCCTTTACTTCAATATTAAATTTTAAATTATTAAAATAAAATATATTTTACTAAAAATAAGATAAATGCTAAAATACTTCATATTATCTATGACTGAACAAAATAAAAAATTCGTTATTATAGATGGTAATGCTATTGTTCATCGTGCCTATCACGCCATCCCTCCTCTCACTGCCAAAGATGGCACTATGATCAATGCTGTTTACGGTTTTACCAGCATGCTTTTGAAAGTTATTCATGATTTAAAACCAGATTATTTAGCTGTAGCTTTTGATGTTGCTGGTGGAACTTTTCGTCATGAAGTTTCAGAAAAATATAAAGCTACTCGTGTAAAAGCTGATCAAGATCTTTATGATCAAATTCCTCTTTGTTATCAAATAATAGAGGCTTTTGATATTCCTATTTATACCAAAAAAGGTTTTGAAGCTGATGATGTGATTGCCACAATCGTTGATCAAATAAAAAAGAAAGTTAAAAGTATAGTTGTTACTGGTGATATGGATTTATTACAAATAGTTAATGAATATACAGAAGTCTATGCTTTACGAAAAGGTATTAGTGAAGCAACTCTTTTTAATATTGAAGAAGTAGAAAAGAAATATGGTTTTGGTCCAGAATATATTGTAGATTATAAATCTCTTCGTGGAGATTCTTCTGATAATATCATTGGTGTATCAGGAATTGGTGAAAAAACAGCTACCGAACTTATTCAAAAAATTGGGGGAATTACTGAAATATATAAACAACTCAAAGAAAAAAATTCTAAATTAAAAACTGAATTCAAATCTGGAGTAATTAAAAAACTAGAAAATGGCAAAGAAGAAGCTAAATTAAGTCAGGAATTAGCCGCTATTGTAAATACTGTGCCAGATATAAATTTTAATTTAGAAAAATGTGTAATTAAAAAATTTAATTTAAAAAAAATTACTGAACTTTTTAAAAAGTTTGAATTTTTTTCTTTGTTAAAACGAGTACCCGGTAATGAATCATTAAATACAGAAAATAAAAAAAATCTAAAAACTAAAAAAATAAAACCACTTATAGAAATTGATAATAAAAATTCAACTGAATTTATTGAAGAAATGAAAAAAACTAATGAATTTGCTTGTAAAGAAATAATCAATGGTAAAGATATATTAAATGGTGAATTATTAGGACTTGTCTTTATTACTAAAAATAAAAATTTTTATTTAAAAAATTCTTCAACAGCACAAAAAATTTGGCAAAATATTTTTATTGATAAAAACAAAACTTTGATTGGACATGATTTAAAAAAATTAAATCAAATATTAATTCAACAAAAATCTTTTATTAACAATCAGCAATTTGATACCATGATTGCTTCTTATTTACTCAATTCTTCCAACCGAGCTCATGATCTCAAATCTATTATCATGCGTGAAACTGGTGAAGATGCAATTAGTATCAATGATCAAGCTAGTTTATTTGGACCAGATCCTATTTCTATTGCTAAAGATTTTGAATTAATTTATTCTCTCAAAGAAGAATATACTAAACAATTAAAAGAAACTGGAAATTTAGGACTTTTTCAAAAAATTGAAATGGAACTTATTCCAGTATTAGCAGAAATGGAAATGAATGGAGTGGCTATCAATAAAAAAGCTTTAGCTAAATTATCTCAAGAAGTTAATCAAGAAATTATTAAATTAACAAAAAAAATTTGGGAAGAAGCTGGTGAAGAATTTAATATTGCTTCTTCAGTTCAATTGCGAGATATTCTTTTTGAAAAATTAGAACTTCCTACTCAAGGCATAAAAAAAGGTAAAACTGGTTATTCCACAGCTGATCCAGAATTAGACAAACTAATTGAAGAACATACCATCATTGCTCTTATTAAAGAGTATCGTGAATTAACTAAACTACAAAATACTTATGTGGATGTTTTACCTAAACTAGTCAATAAAAAAACTAATCGTATTCACACTACTTATAATCAAGCTGTTACTACAACTGGACGACTGTCTAGCTCAGAACCAAATTTACAAAATATTCCCATTCGCACTAAATTAGGAAAAGAAGTTCGAAATACTTTTATAGCTGAACCCGGCAATCTTCTCATTGTAGCAGATTATTCTCAAATTGAACTGCGTATTGTTGCTTCTCTTGCGCAAGATAAAAAAATGATTGAAGTTTTTGAAAAAGGTGAGGATATTCATCGCGCTACAGCTGCTGCTATCAATGGAGTAAAATTAGAAGAAGTTACTAAAGAAATGCGTTATGCTGCCAAAGAAATTAATTTTGGTGTTCTCTATGGTATGGGTGCTTATGGACTTTCTTGGCGTACCAAAATTCCTCAATGGCAAGCCAAAGAATTTATTAATAAATATTTTTCTGAATTTTCTGGAGTAAAAAAATATCTTGATCAAACTCTAAACTTTGCTTATGAAAAAGGTTATGTAGAAACTTTATTTGGCAGACGCAGATATATACCTGAATTACGAACTGATAATTATCAATTAAAAAGTGCTGGAGAACGCATGGCTGTCAATATGCCAATACAAGGCACAGCTGCTGACTTAATGAAAATGGCTATGATTTCTGTATATGAAAATATAAAAACATTAAAATACAAAAATAATGAAGTAAAAATGATTCTTCAAGTTCATGATGAACTAGTTTTAGAAGTAAAAAAAGAATTAGCTAATGAAATTGCTGAACTTGTTAAAACAACTATGGAACAAGTAACAAAACTTCGTGTACCAATAGAAGTTCATGTAAATATTGGAAAAAGTTGGGGAGAGTTAAAATAAAATTACAAAAACAAACAGAACAAAGATTAAATGAATAATGTTTAATACAACTGTCATTCCCATGACTGTGTCTCACCAAAAGCGAAAGGAGTGCAGGTTCATCTCGCCGTAGCTTTAGCGAAGGCGGAGGGGTGTTGGTCGGTCTCGCCGTAGCTATAGCGAAGGCGGAACAGGGGGTGTTGGTTGGTAATATAAGTTTTTCCATCTTGAATAGATTCCCGCCTTCGCGGGAATGACAAGAGGAAATAGGCAGGGACGGGAATGACA
>JAAZJX010000024.1 GCA_012800155.1 Candidatus Magasanikiibacteriota bacterium | reverse complement strand
CCTGTCTCGCCGTAGCTTTAGCGAAGGCGGACCTGTCTCGCCGTAGCTTTAGCGAAGGCGGAGGGGTGTTGGTCGGTATTATAAGTTAATTGTTTATAAATTCTTGTTTTGAATAGATTCCCGCCTTACGCCTTCACCGTAGCTTTAACAAAGAAACAAAACGAGAATCCATAACATCTTAAATTATATAATAAAAATTCTAGGCTAATGCTTGTTTAATTTGTTCTTCAACTAATATCCTCGGTGTACCACGAGCTAATTGATTTACTTTAATAATTTCTTCAGTTAAATTAGATATACTAATATTATTTGGTTTTAAACTCTCTCCAGAAAAAGCTTTACTAGTTTTGCCATCAATCATCAATCTAATATAAAAATTATACTTTCGTAAATTAGTAAAGTCTTCTTTAGTAAAAGGTTCAAATTCTTTACTCAAAATTTCTGCATCTTCCATTCCTATTTCAAAAGCTATTATAGTTCCTACATTACCCAAAATAGCATCTTTAATTTTTTCTGGCAATTGAGCAAAATATTGATTAGTTAAATGCACTCCCAAACCATATTTTCTAGATTCACTAAGCAGACTAGCAAAAGTATCAGTTACTAAATTTTGAAATTCATCAACATATAAATAATAAGGTGAGCGTTTTTCAGGTTCTATCTTAGCTCTTTTCAAAATAGCAGCCTGTAATTTTGACATAATTATCAAACCCAACATCTGAGCATTAGTCTCCCCAATTTTTCCTTTAGATAAATTTACTAATAATATTTTATTATGCTCTATTAAATAATCAAAATCTAAAGTATCTTTATGTTGACCAATAATATTTCGCATCATAGCATTGTTCAAAAAATGTCCAAATTTTGAACTAAAATAATTCAACATCTCACTTTTATGAAAATCGCTTGTTTTAGCCATTTGTTTACTCCAAAATTCTAAAACTGTGGGATCTTTTAAGTATTTTCTTTTTTTCAATTCAAATTGTTTATCTACAAATAATTTAGGAATTTCAATCAAACTGCCACCTTCTGGACCAGCCATAACAGTTAAGGCGGCGTTACGCAACCAATGTTCAAATTGTGGACCAATAATACCAGTTTTATCAGGATCAAATAATTTATAAAAAATTTGAATACATTCTGATACCAAAAAATCTTTTTCTTGTTCATCTTTAGCTTGTAGTAAATTTAAACCAAACGGAAATTCAATATCACTAGGATCAAATAAATATACATCTTCTAAAAAATCAGGCGGAATTCTTTGTAATAACCAATCTATTGATTCTCCATGCGGATCAATAAAACAAACTCCTTTATAATTTTCTATATCTTGTAAACACATATTTTGGAAAACCGTAGATTTACCTACACCTGTTTTTCCAATCATATAAGTATGACGAAGACGATCTTGATCACCATAACTAATTTGAGTAGTTTTTCCTCGAAAAATATTTCGCCCAATAGTAATATATGACATACCTTAATAAAAATTATTAATTAGATAAAAATTTTTGTTCAAAATATTGTGGATCTAAAACAAATGAATACTTTTGTAAAACTTGTTTTTTATGTCGAGCTAAATTAAAAATTTCTAAAAATTGTTGTTCTTCCTGTTTTATCTTTTTCACCATTTTTTTATAAAAATTTACGCTCACTAATAATCGTAAATCTTCCAAATCTTGTTTTCTTTTTTCAAACATAATTTGAACTTGTTTTACAGTTGGTGCACTTGCTTTATTATCTGAATTTTCAGGACTAAAAATTATTTTTTCTAGTGGTTTTAAAATTTCATTATTAGACATATCTTTCTAATTATTTTAATAAATTTTTAGTAATTAATGTTTCACATGTTTCTTCAATAAATCGTCTAATTGGTCTGGCGCCAAAACGATGATCAACAAATTTCTCTATTTGTTTGGCTAATACTTCAGGTTTTATATTAAATCTAATTTTATGAATTTTTACTCGTTCTTCTATTTTTTTAATTTCTAACTGAGCAATTTTAACTAAATCTTCTAAAACTAAAGGATTAAAAATAATAATACTATCAAATCTATTTAAAAATTCTGGTCTAAATGCTTTAATTAAAACAGGTATAATATCTTCTTTAATAAATGATTCGGAATTAATATTTTTACTATGTTCAAATCCTTCAATAATTTCTGAAACTGCCAAATTAGAAGTAGCCATAATAATAGTTTGAGTAAAATCTACTGTTTCACCTTGTCCAGAAGTAAGACGCCCATCATCAAGTATTTGTAAAAATATATCAAAAACTTTAGGATGAGCTTTTTCTATTTCATCTAATAAAATTAAACTATATGGTTCTTTTTTTATAGGATTAGTAAGTCCTCCACCAGAATCATAACCTACATAACCAGGAGGTGCGCCGATCAATCGCTGTACTGTGTGCTCTTGTCCAAATTCTGACATATCAATTCTAATAAAACTTTCTTTTTTACCAAATATTTTTTCTGCTAAAACTTTGGCAGTTTCAGTTTTTCCAACACCTGATGGACCTAAAACTAAAAAAGAACCAAGCGGTCTATTTTGATTTCTCAACCCTAATTTAGCTCTTTGAATAGTAGAAGTAATTTTTTTAATAGCTGGACCTTGACCAATTACTTTTTTATTTATATCTGCTTCTAAATTTTTTAATAATTCTTTTTCATTTGTTTGTAATTGAGATAATGGAATATTAGTTTTATCAGAAATTATAAGTTGAATTATTTCTTCTTTTAACACTTCCAATTTTTGCATACTCGCATAACCCAAACTTTCATCTAAAATTTTAATAGCGGCCTTAGGCATTTGTCCCAAAACAGCAAAACGCTCAGTATATTTAACAATTGATTCAAGTATATTATCTGACACTAATACTGCTTTTTTTGATTTTGTTAATACTAATTTTAATATATCCACTTGTTCTTTAAATGGTTGATTTTTTAAATCAATTATTTCAAAAAAATTGAGCCACCCAGTATAATTTTCTTCTATCCATGTATATTCGTAAGGTTCCAAAGTAAGAATAATTTGAACATCTGAGCGTTCTAAAATAGGTTTTAATATATATATTAAATTATCAAAAAGAGTAATATTATTATGTATAAGTGAACCAAAATCATCAATAAATAATACACAAGATGGTAAACTGTTTAAAGCTTCTTGATATTCTTGTAAAGGAGGATTAGTTACACCAAGATTATAAAATCCTTCAGACTTAAGTTCTATAAATTTTAATTTATTATAATTTACATCTTTGCTCAATTTTTTAACAAGACCATGTATCAAAGCTGTTTTTCCCATACCACTTTTACCAACAATTAAACAATTATTTTGAATATTGCGAGTAATTATACGAGCAATTCTGTTTATTTCATCATTGCGTCCAATTATATTTGGTAATCTATTTTTTAATCCCTCAAGTCTTAAATCATAATAAGGAATTTTTTGAAATCTTGCCATATTAATTAATAATTTTTAATATTAAATAGTCTGATAATTTAATTCTGATCTTTTTAATTCTTTTTCTGTAAAAACTTCATCAGTTGGAATATAAAAATTAGAATAGCCTTGACCAGTATTATTTAATACTTCGTTTAATTTAGTAGTTCTAAAATTTAGATCTTGAATAATAGTATTATCATCAGTTAATTTATTTTCTAAATTGATATTTAAATTATTGTTAAATAATTCATTATCTTTTGTCTTATGAGAAAATTTATTAGTAAGATGTTCAAATGAATCAATAATTGTTTCAACTTTATTAGTAACTTTTTGTATATTATCTTCTTGATCAATCTTTTGTTTTTCAGTTTTATTATTTATTTGTTTATTTAAATTATTAATTGTATTTTCTGCTAAATTATTTAATTTTATTTTTCTTTCTCCTACCATTTCTTTTATAACTTCTATTTTTTGAGTGTCTGAAATTGTTTCCTGTTTTTTAATTATTACATCTTTATTCTCTATTTCAATTTCTTGAACTTGAGCAACAACTTCATTTTTAACTTCAGTTTTAAAATCAAAATCAGAAATAGATTCATTATCATCAGTTTTAAAATCATAGACAAATTCGTTATCATCAAAATCTAAATATTCTGTCATGTCTATAATAACTTCATCTTCTTGAAGATTATTAATTTCCTCTATAATTTCTACATTATCCTTACTAGAAATAACTTCAGTTGTTGCTGATACATGATCTTGTGTAAAATAAGTATCTGTTTTATAAACTTCATCATTACTATCATTTGTTTCAGAATCATAAACAGATTCGTTGTTATCAAAATCTAAATATTCTGTCATATCAATAACTACTTCGTTTGTTTTGTCTTCATTAAAATAATTAATTGTTTTAATATCATTTTCTTTATTGTCTTCAGTAATAAACTCAATTGCCTCTGTTGTATTTTCTTTAACTTG
>JAAZJX010000023.1 GCA_012800155.1 Candidatus Magasanikiibacteriota bacterium | reverse complement strand
TATATTGAAGTAAATCTTTCTTTTCCTTTATTATGTTCTTCTAAACGCCTTGCTAAATTATTAGTACTACCTATATATGTTTTTTGGTATTTTATACTTAACAATACATAAACTTTCCACATAAAGAACGGTGCTCTAACCTGCCTGTGGAATTATTATTTATTGGTTTTTTCAGTTTTAGCTAATCTTTTTTGTTTCTTTTTATCTCTTTTGATTTTGGCAGTAGCTCTTTTGATTTTAGCTAACTCATTATTTCTTTTTCTCATTCCCATATAATCTAAAATAATTGAATAATTTTTTAATATAATATAATATTTTTTATTTAATGTCAATAAATTTATTAGTTTTTGTTTTTTAAAAAAGAACTCCTTAAATGTTCGGCTAAGACATTGGGAGCAAAGGAGGGGGTGCTCCCGCCTTTGGCCGAACATTTAAGGAGTTCTCTATAAGAGAATCTTAGCAGAATAGCTTATTTTTGTCAAGATGTTTATTATTTACTTTCTTCTACAATTTTGGCAAAAACATTAGGATGATTTTCAGCAATTTGAGAAAGTATTTTACGATCAAGAGCAATCTCTTTGGTTTTTAATCCGTTCATAAATTTACTATAAGATAAACCAAATTCTTTGACAGCTGCTCCAATTTTTATTTGCCACAAACCTCGCATTGTTCTCTTTTTTACACGACGATCGCGATAAGCATGAGCGCCAGCTCTAGTATCAGCTGTTTTAGCTAGTTTGATAAGTTTCTTTTTACCACCTTCAAAACCTTTTACTCTTTTTAAAAGTACTCTTCTTTTTTTGGCGTGCATTAAACCTCTTTTTACTCTAGGCATATTATATTAGCTTTAACTATTAGTTATTAGAAAAATATTTAGATATTTTTAATTGCGCGAGTAATTGTTTTGCGCATAGTATTAGACATGGTTTTGTCAGATCTTTTATTTCTTTTTGTTTTACCAGATTCACGAGAGTTAAAATGGTCTTGTCCATCAGTTCTTTTGATAATTTTAATACCATCTTTACTTTTTTTTATTTTGAATCTTTTTACTGTCCCTTTATGGGTTTTTGCTTTAGACATACTAATAATATTTGATAAATAAAAAAGCGCTATAATTATACATTAAAGATGTATTTTCGTCAAGAGAGAACTGTTAGTTATTTTTTACAGTAAATAGCGGTTACTTTATTACTTTGTTTTGTTGGTTCTTGTTCTTCTTTAATTTCAATTTTTTGAGTTAATAAAGCTTTAAATTTATTTATAACATCAAAAGCCAAAGAAGGTTTGGCATTTTCTCTACCACGAAGAGTTATTTCTAATTTTACTTTATCACCTCTGTCTAAAAATTTTTGAGCTTGTTCTACACGAATTTCTAAATCATGATCACTAATTCTAACTGAGAGGCGTAAACCTTTAATTTCACTTTCATGTGATTTAGTTTTTTGTTTACGAGCTTCTTTTTCTTTTTGATATTTGAAATGAGTAAAATCTATTATTTTACAAACAGGTGGTTCACTTTTGGGATTTATTTCTACTAAATCCATTTCTTCTTTTCTAGCTAATTCTATAGCATCTTTAGTTGACATTATTCCTAAATTTTCTCCTTCGGTATTCAATACTCTAATTTCAGGTACTTTAATACCTTCATTTTTACGATAAATGGGTATAAGTGGTTTATTTGGTCTTTTTTTTCGTGAGATACGCATAAGATTAGTTTAAAAGTTTAGAAAGTCAGAAAGTCAGAAAGTCAGAAAGTCTATAAAGTCAGAAAGTCAGAAAGTCTGTAAAGTCAGAAAGTCAGAAAGTCTGTAAAGTCTATAAAGTCAGAAAGTCTGTAAAGTCAGAAAGTCTGTAAAGTCAGAAAGTTTATTAAATTTGTATTATTTTTGTGGAGATGCCGGGAATTGAACCCGGGTTTAGTACGGGTTGGCAATACATTCTACATACATATCCGATTTAATATTTTATTATTTATCTAGAAAGTCGGAAAAAAGATAAATAACTATCCTCAGTAGTTTCAATTATTAGTTGAGGAAGACTAATAATTTACACTCAATAAGTTGACACCGTCTGACTGTTATTGAGTATCACAGGGACGATGGTAGAAGCTATTAAGCGACTACGGATGCGAATGAAGGCATTGCGAAGGCGCGAGCCAAAGCATTTTTCACTCGACTAGTAACGTTTGCACGTATAATTTTCCAGTTTTACGAGTTAGAGCTCGGTATGCCTGTACAGACAACTAGATCCGACTAGCGAATCCTGTCATCCCCAAATAAATTTTGAAATAGCTATATTGTAGATTTCATTTTTCTTTGTAATTCTCTATTAACTTCTCTTTTTTTGATTGATTCACGCTTGTCATATTTCTTTTTTCCTTTGACAACAGCAATTTCTATTTTGATATGACGACCTTTATTATATATTGTTAAAGGTACTATTGTCAAGCCTTTTTCTTGTGATTTTCCTCTTAAATAAGAGATTTCTTTCTTTTTTAATAATAATTTTCTACTTCGTTCAGGATCATAATTTAATAAATTTCCAGCATATTTGTAACGGGGGATATGAACATTAGTCAAAAAAGCATCTTGGTTATGAAAAGTAATAAAGCCACCTTTAAGGCTAATATTGCCATTACGAATTGATTTTACTTCATTTCCAGACAACACTAAACCAGCTTCATAAGTTTCAATGATCTCATAATCAAAACGAGCTTTTTTGTTGTCAGCATAGAGTTTCATATTTTTGCTTTAATTACGATAATAGTGTATAATAAATTTAGCTTTTTTTCAAGTATTTGATTAAAAGAATTTTTTTATTAAAGATTATTTTTATTTTAATTAGTTAATATTTTTCTATGTTTTGGAAAAAAAGAAAAACACAAAAGTTTCCTTTAGTTTTTTTTGGTTTTATAGCTTTGGGAATTATTATTTCAGGAATTATTTTGATGACAATTTTATTTAAACATAAGTCAGATCTTGCAAACAAAGAAAATATTTTAGTAAATAATATTGATCAAACAATTGATCAGTCCATTGATTTAGAAACTAAATATTTTTCTGAAATAGAAAAATTATTATTTTACAATAATCAAGATCAAAGTATAGATAATATTTTTAAAAATACTAAAAATATTTTATTAAGTGTGCGTGTGCCTCAAGAAATGAGAGATGTTCATTTAAAAACTTTTTTAGGAGTGCTTCGTCTTGAGGAGAGTCAAAATATTTTGGATTTAGAAGAAGTGCAAAAAAAAGTAAATAATTTATTAGCAGATATTTTAGTTTTAAAAACAAAATAAACTATGCAAGATTTGTGGAGAAAATACTTATTATCTTTTGCTAGTATAGTATTAACTTCTGTGGCTTTATTAGTTTTTAATAAATTAACTATTTGGTGGGTTTTTTTGATAGTTTTATTATTATGGTTAGGTGGATTGGGATATTTAGTTTTTTTACGCAATCACAAAAAGAATTTTAAACAATCATTATTTTTATTATTAACTACAGCTGTTTCTTTTCTTAGTTTAATACTTTTGTTGGAAATTGTTTGGATAAAATATTTTGTAAGTATTTTGTTAATTGGAGTGTTATTTTTTTTAATTTTTACTTCACAAGAAAAAAGCGCTTTATCTTATTTAGATAAACCTTTGAGAAGATTTATAGTAATGTTGTGGGTGATGAATTTATTTTGTTTAGTGAGTTTCTTTTTTGCAGTGGATTTGTTTTTTCAAAATATTTCTTTTTGGTTGATAGGTTTAATTATTAGTTTGTTGGCTGGTTTAGTGTCAGTGAATATTTGGAAAAATTATTTTTCCAGTTCTTTTCGTAGTTTTTTATTTTGGTTTATTTTGGTAGTTTTGCTGGCTTGGGAAATTTCTTGGGTATTACATTTTTTACCATTTGGTTATTTAGTTTTGGGATTTTTGTTTACTTGGGTTTGGTATATTATTAATTTATTAATTAGATTTAATTTAACTGCTCAAGGAATTATTTGGAAGAAGCAATTATTTTTTTTAATAAGTAATTTTATTTTATATTTTTTATTTTTATTTTTCTTTGTAAGGTGGATTTAGAAAGTCTATAAAGTCCATAAAGTCCATAAAGTCAGAAAGTCTATAAAGTCAGAAAGTCTGTAAAGTCAGAAAGTCCATAAAGTCAGAAAGTCCAGAAAGTCCAGAAAGTCTATAAAGTCTATAAAGTCCATAAAGTCAGAAAGTCCGTGTCTTTAAAGACTTTTGAATTTATAGACTTGCGACTATAATTAATTGCTTTAATGTTTTAATGCCTTATTTATGAATAAAAACGCTCCACATTTACCACCGAAAACTTGTAGAATTGATACTTATTATCGTTTGCAAAATATTCGTTGGATTTTATTATTCGCTTTATTAGCTTTTTTGGCTGGTATTTGCGCTGCGATTATTACTGGAGTTTGGATTTTACCATCAAATGAAAATAATAATGTTTGGTTTGGTAATAATATTGATGCGCGAACAATTTCGTATAATAGTCCGGATCCTTTTTTTATTAAACAAACTGAACAAAGATTTTTTACTATTTATGATAAGCGTAAAAAAACAGCTGAAAAAATATATTCAGCAGAATCTTTTATTGGTCAAGCAGTGATTATTAGTTCTGATGGTTGGGCGGCAGCTTATGTGCCAAATTATTTTTTTGGTTGGGAGAAAAATTGGGAAATAGTAGATTATCAAAATAATATTTTTTCTGTAGATAAAGTTGTGTTAGATGCTTTTTCACAAGTTTTATATTTTAAGATTGAAACTCAAGGTTCTAGAGTTGTTTCTTTTCCTACTTGGGATAAATTACAGATGGGCGCTTTTGTATGGACAGTAACTGAAGAAAAATGGCAAGAAAATTATATTAAAGAAAATAATAGAATAAAAACAGATAAAAGTTTTTATATTTGGGATCAACAATATCATTATTCTTTGGTCAAAACAGTTTCTCCGGGAAGTTTGTTAATTGATGAACAAGGTAATTTTATTGGTTTTGTTGATGATAATGGTTTACTAGTAGCTGGTTGGTTAGTAGAGCAACAAGTAAACAACTTGTTATCTAAGGGGGTTTTGGGGTATAATAATGTTAATTGGAAAGGTCATTTAGTAAAAATAATTAAAGATAATGGTGCTAGTATTAATGGTTTTTATTTAAATAGTGTGGGAACTAAATCTGTTACAGCTTTGAAGGCGGGAGATGTAATTTTGAAAATTAATGGTAAAAATATAGAAGCCAGTAGTATTACAGAAAATATTTGGTTATCTCCAAATGAATTTGAAGTAGTTTTTTTAAGAAATGGAGAAGAAAATAGTATTTGGATAACTAAACAAAAAATTAGTTTAAATTATTGACAAAAGCGGTATTTTGTGTTATAATAAACAGTTAATTTTTTAGCTTATTTTAAATAATTAAAATATGTTTGTAGATAATTCACCACTAACGATATTAAAAAAACGCTACAAGTTTATAATTTTTAGTGGTTTATTGATTGGTACAGTAGCTTTGTTGGTTAGTTTATTATTTCCTCTTGAATACAGAGCTGATGCTCAAGCTTTAATTATTTCTAAATCTCGTTATGGAGTGGATCCTTATACAGTAGTAAAATCTGCTGAAAGAGTAGGAGAAAATTTAGTACAAGTAATAGGGACAAGCGATTTTTATAATAAAGTAATGTTACAAGCTGGTTATAATATTGACCGAACAAAATTTGATAAATTAAGTGAAAGAGAAAGAAGAAAATTATGGCAAAAAACAGTGAAATCTTCAGTAGTTTATGGTACAGGAGTAGTGAATGTTTCAGCTTATGATTCCAATGTTAACCAAGCTAAACAATTAGCTGGAGCTACAGTAGATGCTTTGGCTGCCAAAGGTTGGGAATATGTAGGTGGGGATGTTACTATCAAAGTTGTTAATCAACCAGTAGTAACTAGATTTCCTGTTCGTCCAAATATTATTTTGAATTTTGCAATGGGATTTGTAGTAGGGATGGTTTTGAGTTCTTTGTTAGTTATTAAGAAAAAATAATTTTATGGTGAAAGAGCAAAATAAAAATAAAAAAATGAGTAGAGAGGATGCTGATCGTTTACTTTTTTGGTTAGAAAAAATAGAAAAAAGTTTAGCAGATTTAGATTTAGAAATAAAAATTTATCGTCGTGAATTACAAAATGAATTAGATAAATCTAAATTAAAAAATACTTTTAAAAATATAATAAATATTAAAGAATAATAATATGATTAAGCAAAATCCTTTTGAAAGTGGTTTTGACACAAGTTCAATTGAAAATTTAGAAACTGAAATTGAAGAAATAGAAACCGTAGAACAATTTGCTGATGTTCTAGAAAAATCTAAACTAGCTTGTGAAAAATTAACAGAACAAAGAGCAGAATTATCAGAGGCTTTGGGAGAATTGCAAAATATCTATAATGAGCAGTTAGATAATAAAGAAAATAATTTAGGTTTCAAATTAAAAGAATTAAAAGAAGCTTTGTCAGCTTGGGTAGAAATGTTTTTGTTATATAATGAAATTATGAAAAAGGGAGTTGTTAGTGCTGAAGATGATAAATTATTAAATGAAAAAAGTAAAATTTTAGAAGATTATTTAAGTAAATTAAAAGAAAGTAAATTAGCAGAAGTGGATTTATTAGCAGAAGATTTTTTAGTTGCAGATGATAATTCAGAAGATGATCTAGAACTTCCACCTCCTTTGCCAGAAAAATTAGAATTGCCAGAAGGACAATATATACCTGAATCTGGTAATTTGGATAGAAGAGAGTGGTCAATGGATACAGGATTAGCAAAAGTTTTTGGTATTTCAGATTTTGGTGGAAAAGGTTCTAAATATAATAAAGTTAATGAAGATAGTATGTTTGCAGGAGAAGTAGTTGATAGTGAAGGGTGTACAGTAGTGGGAGTGATTGATGGCGCTGGTGGAAGTACAATGGGTAGATTGGCTAGTGAGATTGTTAATAAAGAATTATATCAGAGATTAGTTAGAGATGGTAATAATAATCCAGATCTAGTTACTGCAATGTTGGAAACTAGTGAAGTTGTTAAAAAAGATAGTAAAGGTGGTTATGCTTGCGCTGTAATGGCTCGCATAAATCCTGATTCTAAAATAGAGTTGGCTTGGTCAGGAGATAGTAAAGCTATGACTATTAGAGGAGGGAAAAAATTAGACATAGGTACTACAAGAATGCAAAATATAGCAGTGGAAGATTTATTAAAAGAGGGTAGAGATTTATCAGGATTTTATAATCATGAATATGGTCATGGGATAACTGGTGTTTTGGGAGCAGATTCTAAGAAACCAGAATTTCTTCAGTTTCAGGGTGAAAATGAAGATCAAATTATTATGGCTTCAGATGGTTTGTGGGATGTGGTTAGTGAACATGAAGTATTAGAATTATCTAAAAAATATAAAGGAGAACAATTAAGACAACAATTATTTAATTTAGCTTTTGAGAGAAATAATAGTAAAAAAGATTTTACAATAGAATATGATCCTAATAAAAAAATACCTATGAGACCAAAATTTGGTAGTGGGGATAATATTACTATTCAAGTAGCAGAAATAAAGTTGCCAGAAAATAAAAAAAGAAGTTTAAAAAATTGGTTAGGTAGTGTATTTAATTTTGGTCTTTAAAAAATAATTTTATGGTGGAGGAGCAAAATAAAAATAAAAAAATGAGTAAGGAGGATGCTGATCATCTGCTTTTCTGGTTAGAAAAAATAGAAAAAGGTTTGGCAGATTTAGATTTAGAAATGAAAATTTATCGTCGTGAATTACAAGATGAATTAGATAAAACTAAATTAAAAAATACTTTACAAAAAATTATAAATATTAAAGATCAATAATATGATTATG
>JAAZJX010000022.1 GCA_012800155.1 Candidatus Magasanikiibacteriota bacterium | reverse complement strand
CTGTATAGATTCTGTCCATCTATAAAAGCTAAATTTTTCTCTTTCTTCATAAAATTATAAAAATATATTTGATTTTACCGCACTTTTATCCATTCTTTCTTTTTCTAAATTATTTAAATATTCCTCCATTTCTTCAATGGCTTGGTCAATAGTATTTGGAGATTTTTCTTCAATAATTTTTTTATTATCCCTAGCCCATTTAAGCTCTTCTTTCCAATGTAATTTCGATGGAGCAAATTTTAAAAAAGGAAGCATTCCTTCTTTTCTTAAATCTGCATACTCTTCGGGTAAATCAGTTTCCAAATCTAAAGCATCTTGTGTTCCGTATGCTTCAACAGCTGTTCTCGGATATCCAAACATCATTCCCATATCCATATTATTATCATTCTTTACAGCTTCTTCTATTTTATTTAAATTTTCAATTTCTTTTGCAACTACAACAGAAAATCCAATGGTATCATTGCGACCTTCTACATCCCTAATTATTTTATAAGAAAGACTCAATTCATCTAAGAGATTGGTTAGTATATTCAATTCTTCACTAAATTCTTTTATTAATTTTTGTTTTTGTTCCTCTGATTCTACTCCACAAATATCACCCAAAAATGTAGCTTTTTTTCTATCAAAGACAAGTAATAATAAGTCAATTTTAAAATCAGATGAAAGAGGAGCTTTTTCTATTTTTTCTATAAATTCTTTCTCTTTTGTCTCTTCATATTCACTATTCTCAATATTGTTAAAATTAAACCTCTCTCGATTCATATTCTAATATTTCAATTATTATAATATAAATATATCATATTTTTTCTATAAGGATGAAAAGGATAATAACATTACACCAAATGAAACTCTAGAGATATCAAATCCAACTCTAACATCATTCACGATGGCACCCTATTAGACATTGGTTGAAAATATCTTTTAACTCCAGCAAAAATTTGAAACTATTTGTATTACTGGGAGCACTAAGGTAGCATATAGAAGTTTCTTTAAAATTTCTTGATAGATATAATGAACAAAAATTAAAAATTTTAGAGATCTTTTTTTGTAATTTTTTCTGTAGTTTTAATTGGTATCTTAATTACAGGATTTTCAGAATCGTTGGTAAGTAATTGCATTTCTTCAACGTCCAAAAAAGTATCACTTTTAGGGTATTCATCTAAAAGATAATTTTCAAAAATTTCAAATGAAAAAATTCTAGTTTCTTTAGGTTTTAAGATTCCCGAAAAATTATTGTCCAGAGGTCTAATTTTGAAATTAAGCCAATTTAGCCAATAATATAAATCTTCTTTTCCAGTATTTGTTAATTCTATATTAATATTATTATACAAGTCTTTATTTGCGACTAACACGTAATCCTTAATTTCGTTTTGAATTAATGTTCTTTCAATTATTCCTAGATTTATTTCATCTTTATTAAGTAATGCTTTTGCTTTAGATTCTTTTTTTGTGTAGTCTATTTTTAAAGTAGGATCTCCAAACAATACTTTTGTATTGTCTTTTTTTATTATTAGATAATTTCCAATATTAGATCCATTTTTTAGAAGAAAAACAGCATCGTTATCATATGTTGATGTTGACCAAACAGGAGAAGTGTTTGCAAAAACAGCCAAAGCCTCTCCCGAAAAAAGATACCACCCAGCAATATAGTCTATATCAGAAAATTTTCCAACACTACAAGATAGCAGATCGATAAATTTCGCTTTTATATTCGCATTAATAATATCTTCTGAATTAATGTCAAACTCATGATAGTTTGAACTTCCGTGCCCATTAAATATTAAAAATTCGTATGGAATGCTTAATTTATTTAAATATAGTTTCTTAAACGAATCTTTAGTGTGTAAATTAGGGTCATATATAGATATATCTACGTTTTCTTCTCTATACATTCCAATTTCAGGAGATGCATATAAATCAATAAGTTGTTTTTGTGGTCCTTCATCACTCATTTGATAAATACCTGCCAGCTTATTATTAGATACTATTTTTCCTATTCTAAAATTGTGATTTCTATTAAAGTAATCTCTTATTTGATCTAATCTATTTGAAGATTTTAAAGGAGGCATCAATCTTCCTATAAAATAATTATAATCAACTTCTGGGCAACTTATTAATCCCGACGATTCTTCTTTACATTCATTCTCTAGATCTATGTAGTAAAAATCACTAACAGTATCGCTTTCTATTGCAGATACACTAGTCACAAAATTTACAATAGGCATATCTCCCACTAAAAAAACTCCCGCTAAATCATTTTTATTATTAAGAATATCGTTTTTGATTTTTTCTTTTGTGTTCCAATTACCGGATCTTATTAAGACCTTATATTCTTTTTCGCTATCAACATCTTCCTTGTAACGATCAATTTCAAATTTAAGATTATTATAATCACTACTATTGATGTATAATAAAACATTTTTTATATCTTTACCTTCCGTTTTACACTCTCCTTTATATTTAATTGTTTGCCCTGAAACCTTAGCCCTACATTCGTTCGAGTAAGTCTTTCCATCTATCCCACAAACAGGATCATGATCTGTTGTGCAAACAATATTGTCGCTAGGCTGATTATAAAACAAAATCATTTGTAATAAAAGTAATATAATTTCATTTCTACTACAATTTTCAACAGTATCTATTGTACAGGAGGAGCCGACTTGCAATTTATTTAAGTCAAGAAATGCTGCATCAACTTTTACAAAAAAAAGACTCCCAAATAATATTAAAAATGCTAGGAATATAGATGCTTTTTTATTCATATTAATTAGTTAGGCTAATTATTAAATTTAGTGTATTATAATTTAAAGAAAATATATGTCAAATAATTGTACAGGTCCATTGAGTTATAATCTCCCGACTTATATACTCCTAATTATTTTATAAGAAAGATTCAATTCATCTAAGAGATTGAATTGTTATATCCCTATTCAATGCAACAATCAATTACTTTTTTAACTAACTCCCCCATTTTGCCCATAAACCCTT